>CANHQC010000031.1 GCA_947462695.1 Flavobacteriales bacterium
CACTTCCCAATGCGTGTTAATCTCGACGATCGACCAAGGCAATTGGCTTGTTTTACCCATGGCAAAGAAGCAACCACGAAATGGATTAAACTAGAGGTAGCCAATGGATTAACGCGCGTAGCTTTTGAACCAATCACAGGTAGAACGCATCAATTGAGGGTTCACTCAGCACATAAATTGGGTTTAAACTGTCCGATCAAAGGAGATGATCTCTACGGAAAAAAAGCCGATCGACTATACCTTCACGCACATCAACTTACCTTTACACATCCGCTGAACCAAACAAAAGTAACGGTTACCGCACCAATCCCTTTCTAATGGCAAACGAATCAACCATCGATCAACACGTGCGTCAGGCATTATACGATATCATCACGCCGAATAAACAGGAGATGTTTGACCGCATTGCTCCAGAGCGCACAAAACACATCACAGTTGTTTTAGAAAACGTCTATCAGGAACACAATGCTTCTGCTGTCGTTCGAACCTGTGATTGTTTTGGCGTGCAAGATTTACACATCATCGAAAAGAATAACCAATATAAAGTACAGCGCGATATAGCGTTAGGCGCAGGTCGCTGGGTGGATATGCACAATTATTCATCGGGTGATTCCCCAACAAAAGCGTGTTTAACGGCACTAAAGGACAAAGGATATACCTTGGTAGCAACTTCGCCGCACGAAAACGACTTTACGGTTCACGATCTTCCGATTGATCAACCCATGGCGTTTATTTTTGGAACAGAGCGGAGAGGGATTTCTGACGAAGTCAAAGAAATGGCCGATCAATTTGTGCGCATTCCGATGGTTGGATTTACAGAAAGTTTTAACGTATCGGTTTCAGTGGCATTGACGTTACAAGCCATTAGGCAACGCCTTGAATTGTCAAAAATAAAGTGGAAACTATCTGATGAGGAAGTGGAAAAACTAAAAATTCATTGGTGTTGTAAGATATTAAATGGTGGATTTGCCATCGAAGAACGGTTGCGAAGTGAATATGCGATGAAACGTAAATAGGTCAGCAGTATCAAATCAAGTTGCGTTATACCTATTTAATAATAAACAGTACACATCTGAAACAGATTTTTTTATTACTATTGTACTGAAATTTAGAATTATGACCTATGGGAAAAGGAGATAAAAAAACGGCAAAAGGTAAAAGAGCAATGGGCTCTTACGGAAATACGCGTAAACGCAAATCACCAGTAGCACCTGCCCCTGCATCAACAAAAAAAGTTGCTAAAGAAGAGGCAAAAGAGAAAAAGCCTGCTGCTAAGAAAGCTGCTGCACCAAAAGCGACTGCTGAGAAAAAAACAGCCGCTAAGAAACCGGCAGCCGCTAAGAAAACAACAAAGAAAACAGAAGAATAATTCAAGCCTCAATTGAGGCTTTTTTTATGCCCTACTATTTTCAATTTTGTTCATCGAAAAATGTGCATAACTGGCATGATCAAAAAAGCATTCTACCAAGAAAATTTATCAATTTTGTTACCATTAACTTTCAATATCTCGTGTTATGAAATATAATTTTGGCGCAGGTCCTTGCATTTTACCGCAGGAAGTATTCCAACAAGCCGCAGATGCTGTAATCGATTTTAATGGCTTGTCAATTCTTGAAGTTTCCCATCGGCACAAAGATTTTGTTGCTGTAATGGACGAAGCCATTGATTTGGTTAAAAAAGCGCTAAACGTTCCAGAAGGATACTCAGTAGCATTTTTGCAAGGAGGTGCGACATTAGGATTTACAATTGCTGCGTTAAATATGATGCGGGATTCCAAATCAGCTGGGTATATAAACACAGGGACTTGGGCGTCAGGAGCAATCAAAGAAGCAAAAAAAGTAGGCGTTGATGTCAATATATTGGCTTCCTCTGAAGACAAAAACTTCAGCTATATACCAAAGAATTTTGCTATACCTGCAGGATTAGACTACTTACATTTCACCTCGAACAATACCATTTATGGAACGCAGTACCATGCATTTCCGAAAAACGATGCGCCATTGGTTTGTGATATGTCATCAGATATTTTTTCGAAACCAGTTCATGTAGCTGATTTTGATCTTATCTATGCCGGAGCACAGAAAAACCTCGGTCCTGCAGGAGCAACACTATACATCGTTAAAGATGAAGCGCTTGGCAAATCAACCTCGCCTTTTATGCCAACCTATTTGGATTTAAAACAACAAGTAGAAAAAGAATCGATGCTGAATACACCCCCAGTGTTTTCAGTTTACGTTTCGATGTTGAATCTAAGGAACTTGATCGCAAACGGTGGCGTTGAAGAAATGGCTAAACGAAACGAAGCAAAAGCTGCACTTTTGTACCATGAAATCGACTCCAATCCAATGTTTACATCGAAAGTAGCACATGAAGATCGTTCTTTAATGAACATTACCTTCCAATTGGTTGACGAAGCGCACAAAGATGCATTTGATGCCCTTTGGAAAGGAGCGGATATCGTTGGATTGCCAGGACACCGTTCAACTGGAGGTTACCGTGCGTCGATGTACAACGCCTTACCAATTGAAAGCGTTCATGTATTGGTAGACGTTATGAAAGAATTCACCCGAAAAAACGGTTAAAAGCATACAGTTAACATGAAAATTTTAGCAAACGACGGAATTTCAGCCTTAGGAAAATCATTGCTTGAAGAAGCTGGTTATGAAGTTATTACAGATAAAGTAGCGCAAGAAGAATTAGCCAACGCAGTAAATACACACGACATTTCGATTGTCCTTGTTCGCAGCGCCACAACCGTTCGCAAAGAAGTGATAGATGCTTGTCCTGGCCTTAAACTTATCGGTCGCGGTGGTGTTGGAATGGATAACATTGACGTTAGTTACGCTCGGGAGAAAGGACTTACAGTGATCAATACACCTGCTTCCTCATCGCAATCCGTGGCCGAATTGGTTATGGGACATTTGTTCTCTTCTGCTCGTTTCCTGTATGATTCCTATAAAAACATGGAGACTGGCGACTTTAGTACATTAAAGAAAAACTATGGTAAAGGAGTTGAGTTACGTGGCAAAACACTCGGAATAGTTGGATTTGGAAGAATTGGACAAAGCTTAGCGAGCTATGCGTTGGGATGTGGAATGAATGTTATTGGCGTAAGCTTATCGGGTGAACCTGTTTCAATTCCTGTTCACATTGGCGGGAATGAACTAACCATCAACGTAGAATGTTCAAACAACTTGCTTGAGGTTCTTGCCAAGGTTGATTACCTTTCGATACATGTACCTAAACAACCAAATGGCGAGGCAGTCATTGGAAAGACTGAATTTGCAGTAATGAAAAAAGGCATGCGCCTTGTGAACGCTGCTCGAGGCGGTGTGATTGATGAAGATGCGCTACTTGAAGCAATCGAAAACGGAACTGTAGCTGTTGCAGCATTGGATGTGTTTGAAAACGAGCCAAACCCACGCCAAGACTTACTTAACCATCCGCGTATTGCATGTACACCGCACATTGGTGCAGCTACTGTTGAAGCTCAAGATCGAATTGGTGAAGAATTAGCAGCTCAAATCATTGAGCAATTCGGTCGTTTTTGATCCATTCACATGACAAAGATTTCGCCTTTCAAAGCACTACGACCTGTACGAGATAAAGTACATCTCGTCGCTACACGTCCATATTATTCCTATAAACCAAACGTATTAAAGGCAAAATTAGAAGACAATCCCTTTACGTTATTGCGGATAATTAATCCTGAATTTGGATCGACAAAAAAAACTGCTCCTAACTCAGTTGAACGCTTCGAACTGGTTAAAGAAAAATACGCTGAGTTCATCGCTGAAGGTATATTAAAAAAGGACAAGGAGGCACATATTTACATCTATCGTCAGACAAAAGATGGCCACGAATTCACCGGATTTATTGGAGGAGCGAGTATCGAGGAGTATGAAAATGACCGCATTAAAAAACACGAGGCAACACTTACATCGAGAGAAAAAATGTTCGTTGATTACCTCGACATTGTTGGTCAAAACGCCGAACCTGTGCTACTCTCCTATCCACATAGTGTAGAATTAGAACATTTACTAATCGAAGGGACATCCGTACGTCCGGAATACGAATTCACCACAACAGATCGGATAAAACATGAACTTTGGATACTGTCTAGTGACGACTCCAACCGTGTAGCGAATGCGTTCGAAGAACTAGATGCAGTGTATATTGCCGACGGACATCACCGATCTGCTTCGTCAGCAGGATTACAGAAAAGACGTAAAGAAAATACCGATCACTTTCCTAACGAAGATTATTTCTTAGCCTATTTTATCGATGAAACGCGACTTAAGATTGTTGAGTTCAATCGATTGGTGAAGTCGCTGAATGGACTATCAACGGACGAATTTCTTAACCAATTGGCAAAGTCATTTGAAATAAAAACGCTTCATGAGCGACACAAGCCATTTGAAGAACATGTACTGACCATGTATATGAATCAGCAATGGTATCAATTGACTTGCAAGCCTGAAATCATCAACGAAGATCATCCGGTAGCGTCACTTGATGCAGAAATCCTAACCAAACATGTATTGCAACCTATTCTTGGCATTCACGACTTGAAAACAGATAATCGAATAGAATTTGCAAGCGGCACGGAAGATTTAGAATGGTTTGAAAAACAAGTGGATTCAGGAAAAATGGCGGTCGCATTCATCTTATTCCCTATAACAATGGATCAAGTTAAAAAGGTAGCAGATAATCAATTGATTATGCCACCTAAATCGACTTGGGTAGAACCTAAATTACGCAGCGGACTAACGATCTACACCATTAACGAATAATGATTCGGGAACAATTACATAACGTATTGGAAGAAATCCCGGAACACGTCACACTTGTTGCAGTTTCGAAAACAAAACCCGTTTCAGCCATAGAAGAAGCCTACGCCGCTGGTCAACGTCATTATGGCGAAAACAAAGTGCAGGAATTGGTTGAAAAAGCCGAACAACTTCCAAAAGATATCCACTGGCACCTTATTGGTCATTTACAATCAAATAAAGTCAAGTACATTGCTCCTTTTGTTGCCTTGATTCATTCTGTCGACAGCCTCAAACTGCTTCTGGAAATTAACCGCCAGGCCGCAAAAAACAACCGTGTAATTCCGGTTTTACTTCAGTTTCATATAGCACAGGAAGAAACAAAGTTCGGGTTTTCATTTGAAGAAATACGCGAATTACTTAATTCCGATGAATTTAAAAACGCTAGTAATATTCGTATTGACGGTGTAATGGGCATGGCTTCTTTTACGGATGATGAAGCTCTAATTCGAAAAGAATTTAAGCTGCTAAAAACATACTTTGACGAATTAAAATCCACCTTTTTTAGCGAGAAAAATCACTTCTCTATTTGCTCCATGGGGATGAGTGGAGATTACAAAATTGCAATTGAAGAAGGCAGCACGATGATTAGAGTTGGAAGTTCAATCTTTGGTTCAAGATGAAATTCATAATTATTTTATTATCAGTACTTTTAATAAGTAATTTTTTAGGGTTTTCTCAAAGTTACGTAGAGGAATTACGTTCAAAGCGCGTGCTGCACATGGCGGAATTACTAGACACCAGTAAGCACATTTTAACAGCAGATGAAGCAGCTCATTTTAAAGGAGTGGCGTATTTTGAAATTGATACGAGTTATATCCTCAATGCACACTTCAAATTAGACAAGGGAAAATGGTTTGAAATGCCAACGACTACCGCTCGAAAACCGATTTATCGAAGGTATGGATTTGTAGAATTTGAATTAAACGGTATTCAACATAAGCTAACGGTCTACCAAAACAAAGCACTGCGAAAAAAACCTGGATTGGAGGATTACTTATTCATCCCATTCAATGACTTGACAAACGGAAAAGAAAGTTACGGCGGCGGTCGATACCTAGATTTTCGTATTCCTTTAAATTCACCTGTGAAATTGGATTTCAACCTGGCCTACAATCCATACTGTGCGTATGCTGATCGCTATTCATGCCCGATTCCTCCGTTAGAAAATAAGTTACTCATTGAAATTCGTGCAGGAGAAAAAGTACCTGTCGGAAAAAATAAGTAATTTAAAACATCATGAAATCAAAAGAAGAAATCGTTGAGAACTGGTTACCGCGGTACACCGGACGAAAATTAGAAGACTTTGGTGAATACATTCTATTGTGCAATTTTCACAATTATGTATCGATGTTTGCCGAGTGGCACAATGTCGCTGTGGTTGGAGAAGGAAAACCCATGCAAAGCGCAAGTGCGAATGGTATAACTATTATCAATTTTGGTATGGGTAGCGCTTCAGCTGCGACGTGTATGGATTTGCTTTCCGCCATTCAGCCTAAAGCCGTGTTATTTCTCGGAAAATGCGGTGGACTTAAGAAAAAGAATAACGTAGGTGATTTAATCCTTCCTATTGCAGCGATTCGAGGAGAAGGAACGAGTAACGATTATTTCCCACCTGAAGTCCCGGCATTACCTGCTTTTGCCTTACAAAAAGCCATTTCAACCACCATTCGTGATGTTGACAAAGATTATTGGACAGGAACCGTTTATACGACCAATCGAAGAGTTTGGGAACACGACGAATCGTTCAAAGTCTATTTAAAAGCTATACGGGCCATGGCAATTGACATGGAAACTGCCACGATCTTTTCTGTTGGATTTGCGAATAACATTCCTTCTGGGGCTCTTCTTTTAGTTTCTGATCAGCCAATGGTTCCGGAAGGTGTTAAAACGGATAAAAGCGACTCATTAGTCACAGCTCATTTTGTCAACGATCATTTGAAAATAGGAATAGAATCATTGCTACAGCTCATGAATAACGGAAATACGGTGAAACACCTTCAATTTTAACCCATTAAATTTCCGCAGCTACGTATAATACAACGATTAACAACCGTGTTTTAAGTTGATTTTTATCATCTTTTATTCTTATAGTTTTATTGAACTTGGCGTAAACAAATACCAAGAGTCATGAAAAACAAAAGAAACACGCGCATCCTTTTTATTTCATTTGGCGTTGGTCTTGGGCTTACAGGACTGTTTATGTACTCATGTGAAAAAGAAATCATCACACCTGGTGCAACGCATGTAAATCAAGAAAAAACAACCCGTCCCATTGAAGGATATTGTGGACAAGTAACGCAAAACTCGATTCTTTTGCATCCGATCAACCAGGAAGTTGGTCAAGCACTTTCCTATAACGATCAACATCACTTTTATTTGGAAATCACTTCATGGAATGACTACTTAATCGAAGATGCCTATTTGTTTATTGGAACAGACCGCAATCAAATTCCGTTGGACAAGTTCAACAATCCTGATCTATCAGCCTTCACTTATGCCATTGAAGGGAAATCATTAACGAATATTCGAAAATTCAGGATTCCTTTAAATGAATTGCCAGGATATTCAATACTTTCTTGTGCTGTTGAAATGAGAAAACCAAAAAAATCCAACGCGGCATCAGCTGATAATTACGCATGGATTGATGGACATATTTATGGCTCAAGTATTCGTGGTCGCTATTTCGGTTACGATAAACAAATTTGTCGCACGACACAAGGCCAAAGCCTGCCGGAATAGCCTCATTTAAATACCTTTCTTGAAAAGACTGTCGGAATCGATGGTCTTTTCTTTTTTGCACTATCTGGCAGAATAGCACCTGCAATCAATACATTTTTGTACCTTCAATCTTCATGAAAAAATCGAAGCTTTACCTTCTAGGTGTTATTACCCTTATCGCTTTCCCCATACCGGCATTCGCCTTCCTTTATTGGCAAGAAAAGATTTCCTTGTTCGAGTTTTTGGAATTAAAATCAGTGTCAATTTTTACTATTTTAACTGGAATTCTAGTTGGTGGCTGCTACGCACTTCTGGCTATGGCGGTTATGAAACTTCCGATTTTTGAAAAAGTTCCATTAAAAATTGATGCACTCGTACGCTCATTGCACCTAAATACATTCGATGCTATTTTTCTTTCCATTTGTGCCGGAATAGGTGAAGAATTATTATTCCGATCCGGTGTTCAACAGTTCTTGGGTATCTGGACCACTTCTATCCTATTTGTTGCGATTCATGGGTATTTTAGCATCAAACAACCCATGATGAATCTCTACGGCCTTCTCGTCCTACCGTTTATCTTAATTCTCGGGTATTCATTCGAAATTTATGGACTTTGGTTTGTGGCAAGTGCCCATTTTTCGTATGACTTGCTTTTATTTCTTGTATTAATTCACACCAAACAACCCGAACTGAAAATAGCACAAGATGAATTCATTACTTATCCGCATGATCAGGCAACCTCTAGTGAAGAAGATACGTCTGAAGAACTGTGAAGGGGATGAAAAACAAATTTGTATTTTTATGCCACGAATAAACAATTACGCAAATAAAGAACTATGAAGTCAATCGCTTTCCTTTTATTTTTCGTTTTAGTAACGAGTTTCGCTGCAACAGCGCAGTCCAACCCTATTGAAGAAGCAAAACAACGTGCCAATCAGTTGACGGAATTATTGAACGAGAAATTGAAATTGAGCTCAGATCAATTAGCAAAAGTATCAGAATTGAACATGGGTGTTGCCATTAAAAACAGCAATGTTATTCATTCGACAGATCAATCTTACGATTTTAAAGTAGCTGCCATCAACGGAAATAACCAAGGACGCCGCGATTACCTAAAATTATTTTTGACGGCTGAACAATTTGTTAAATATGAATCACTTGAAGCAGATTTCACCGCTGCTGATTTAATCGAAGGAATTGAAGATATTAAGTAGGAATAAATAAGTTGATCCTGAAAAGCTGTTAGAAATAACGGCTTTTTTTATGCCTTCAACTTTTCGTTGAAAACCTTTTTGAATTTCTCCACTTTCGGTCTTACTACAGCTTGACAATATGGATTACCTGGATTCAATTCAAAGTAATTGTGGTGGTAATCTTCTGCGCGGTAAAACACAGGAATTGGAGTTATTTCAGTTACAATTGGTAACGACCATACCTGCTCTTCTGTCAATCTGTTTTTGTATGCCTCTGATTTCGATCGCTGCTCTTCGTCATGGAAGAAAATAACTGATCGGTATTGTGTTCCAACATCATTCCCTTGTCGATTGAGCTGCGTTGGATCGTGAACAAACCAAAATACCTCCAGTAATTCATCAAACGACACCAATTCATCATCGTAAACCACTCGCGCGACTTCAGCATGACCTGTTGTACCTTCACACACGTGCTTGTACGTTGGATTTTCTACGTGACCGCCAGCATAACCGGGATAAACATCAATCACCCCTTTAAACTCCTTGTAACACGCTTCAATACACCAAAAACATCCTGCGCCAAACGTTGCTTCTTTTACCATGACTCTTTTCTTTCTTCAACAAGCTAAAATTAATCTTGTTTTGGTGATTTCACAATAAACCCGACAATTAGCGTAATTTCGCGGCATGAAGAGCGGTTACAGCAGGAATTTTTGGATCATGTCCTTTTCGATGTTTCTGTTCATGACCAGCTTCAACCTGATCATGCCCGAACTTAATCAATTCATTACTGCCCTTGGCGGTGAGGAATACAAAGGATTGGTCATCTCACTTTTTACCATTTCTGCCGGAATTTCTCGTCCATTTTCAGGCAAACTTGCCGATACAATCGGTAGAAAACCCGTTGCACTCATTGGAATTTTCGTCTGTTTTGCCACGTGCCTATTTTACCCCCTTGTGTATAGCGTTTGGTTGTTTTTAGTCTTGCGTTTTATACACGGATTCAGTACAGGCTTCACGCCCACCGGAGCAACAGCATTGATTACCGATCTCTTACCCGCAGACAAACGTGGCAAAGGAATGGGTATTTGGGGGACATTTATCTCTGTCGGAATTGGCGTGGGACAATCACTTGGTTCTTATGTCTATCAATTGGCAGGAATGAACAGTTTATTTCTTTTTGCAGCTGGCGTGGCTATTTTAGCCGGAATACTTCTTCAATTCGTCAAAGAAACCGTTCCTGAAAAAATTCCTTTTTCGCCTTCTTTATTGCGACTTAAACCAGATGAGATTATCGACCCAAGTGTACTTCCTTCTGCGACTGTTATGTTTTTAACCGCAGGGTGTTCTGGAATCATTTTCGTGCTTACGCCAGATTTATCGGGATTTTTGGGCATTCAAAACAAAGGGTGGTTTTTTGGTATTTATGTGATTGCAACTATTGTCGTGCGGTTATTTAGTGGCTCGCTTTCTGATCGCATTGGTCGAAGGGAAACGTTGATCATCGGTGTTACACTTTTAATCGTGAGCATGTTCTTAATTGGCTACGCGAAAAACACCACAGATTATTTGATTTCGGCTCTTTTATTTGGTGTTGCGACCGGTGTAACCAGTCCAACCATTTTTGCTTGGACAGCAGATTTATCGGATATCAATCGCAGAGGAGTTGGAGCAGGGACAATGTTTATCGCATTGGAATTTGGCATCATGGCTGGATCATTGAGCACGCTGTTGGTTTACGAAAACTCGCTTGAAAGCATTACCAACGGATTTCTAATCGGAGTTGCATTCGCTTTCGCCGCGTTGGTCTTCCTAATCGTTCACCTCATTCGTTTCAGGTAATGCATTGTGTGCGACACCTAAATACCTGCCCACAACATAATGCAACAGATAGATGAGAGGTGTTAACGCCAACGCAATTAGCAACTTCAAAAAATAATTCGTCGGTGCTATCGTAAAAAACTCCTTCCATCCTAATGCACCCGGAAGAACAAACCCAATGTACAATACCACAACCGTATCGATCGCTTGGGAAATAACTGTACTCCCTGTACTTCTGAGCCAAATCATTTTATTTCCCGTACGCGCTTTAATACGCTGGAACAATAACGCATCCAATAATTGAGAGAACAAAAATGCGGCAATACTTCCTACAATGACCATCTGCGCCTGACCGAACACCTTGCTAAATTCTGCATCAGTTGCCAGTGAAGAACCAGGAATTTCCTTTGCAGGAAGCGCAAGTGCAACGGACACAATAATAAAACAATAAGCAATCAGAATCGCCGTAATCCATGAAAGTCGACGAACTGCCTTCGCCCCGTAAAATTCATTGAGCACATCCGTAAGGAGAAAGACTATCGGCCATGGAATGACACCAACAATCGTTACAAAAGGTCCGAGTTGATTACCCCCTAGATTTATGGAGAATGGAATTTCAATAAGCTTATTACTTATTAATTCAGCTGTTATAGCGTTGGTGACAAATAATCCTGCGAGAAAGACAAAGAGCCATTGCCTGCGTTGGTTAATTTTTATATTGTCGTGGGGTGATAACATAGTTTCAAGCTCTTCAGAGGAACAACGAAGCTACGAAAAAGTTGACTACTTCTGCTTTTCCCCGTAATCCAGGCGTTTGGCCTTGATGAAGCGCGGAATGTAGTACTTACTTGTGGTAAAATTATCGATGACAATACCACGAGAACTGGAGGCATGAATAAACTTTATTGCGCCCGGGGCGACTTCCACCACCATGGCAAC
>CANHQC010000032.1 GCA_947462695.1 Flavobacteriales bacterium
AGTTGGTAGTTCTTCAGCTCGCCTTGTTTTGTAAAAACAGCCAAGGATTTATCAACGGCAGAAAGAATATAGATTTCATCTGTAAAAGGGTGAACGGCAAGTGACGATGGAAGAAATTTTAAGGCGCTAATACTGTCTCCAGAATGTTTGTTCAGGCGCATCGGTAATGGCAGATTATTCGATTGTGCAAAGTTTTCAATTTCTGAAACACGAATTGAAAGTATTGGTTCTTCAGATAAATCCAATGTGGTAAGATCAACAGCATAAATTACGCGTAAGTCTTTTTGCTCTGGTCCTTTGCCAAGTTTACTTTTCGGGGCAAGCAACAATCGATTTTCCCTTTCATCATAACAAAGTCCTTCATGATCCCAAGTAGGAAGATTCAATTGCTTCACGCTCACTGACAAGGAATCATATGGTGCGGTGATTTTAAAAAGTGCAGCATCACTCCTCAAGGCATAAAATGTTGTACCTACGCGTGTTAATCCTTCGAAATCCCCCTTATTTCCAAAATGGAATTGACTCGTAATGCTGTCTTTTGATAAATTGTAAATAAAAATTGTTCCTGCTTCGTCATGTACACAGGCGATTTCCTTCGATGTAAGGTCCGTTAATCCTGAAATCTCTCTCAATTCAAAAGGAAGAAAACTGACTTTTTCTGGGGAGTTCAGGGAGTAAAAACCGCTTAATTGAGTAGCTGAAAGCTCAACATAATGGTAATAATCAAGTCCCACCTTTTGAATTTGCTTGACAGCAATAAAGGATAAAATGACAAGAGCAATGGAGAAATAAGACTGGCCTTTCATGTAAGCTGAATGGAACAAATATAAGTTAGTTTTAAACAGTGTAACGAGATATGTGTTTAATAGTTAGTATGAAATCTATTCAATAAGAGCTATTTTTCAGCGATTTTATTGAAAAGTAGTATACATTTGTAAGAAGTGAGCATAGTGTTGAAATGTATTGTGTCAGAAGCATTTAAATACGTTCATTTGTTTAATAAACAGGTTTTAACGCCCAATAAAAACGGATATGAAAGGATCAATAATCAACCGAATTATCGTAATTCTACTTTTTTTTGCTACTTATTCATCTGCATTGGCCCAGTTTGGCATTAGCGGTGGTGTGAGTTTACTAAAGAGTTTTAGAGTTCCACAGTCGTTTTTTGGATTTCATGTTGGAGGAGAGATTCCAAGAGACGATCAATTGTCGTTTTATGGACGACTATCCTATTCGTTAAAACAACGTGAGCAAGATTCAACCGCCACCATTTTGTACAATGAGACATTCACGGACTCCAAAGAAGTCAAGTTCGTTAATGCCATGAACTATGTCATCATTGAAGGAGGGAACAGGTATTACATAGGAAACGGTTATGATGCCGATTTTGGGGCATATGGTGGGGGAAACCTTATGCTCATTTTTAATTCGGTAAATCGGGAATACAGTGATTTCGACAATTCTAAATTTCAATTGCCCCAAAATGAAATGGCAAAAGGATCAATATTTAACTTGGCTGTCGGATTGGCGGGTGGTGTGAAGTACACTTTCGCTGGCATTGGTACAGCTTATTTTGATGCTGGTCTTGGGTATATGATTATGTCTACAGCAAGTAACCCTGTAGCAGAAAGTGTGGCATCTACGCTTTATTCACCCTTGATATTTAATTTTGCGGTAGGCTTCCGAAAAGATTTGTACTAAACGAGTCTCTTCCACCAACTTTGGTGTGAAGTGAGGTTATTCATTTCCGTTACAAGTTCGTCGAAATTGGGAAACCGTTCGTTTTTGGATTTTTCAAGTTCCAATTTGATTTCATCATTTGTAAGGTATCGTGGTGCGGTTCTAAACTGAGGCTTTTTAGTCGCTTTTTGTAAAAAAATAAGCCAATCTTTCGGAATTGAGGAGTGATCAGGTAAAGGGTGGTTGAGTTGTAAATTGGTATAAATACTTGGGTTAGAGTGCTTCAAGGGTAATTCTCCGCTCAATAACCGCCAAATAAGTATTCCAACTGAAAAAATATCCGTTCGTTCATCAACAAGATCTAATCTGTTTAGAATTAATTCTGGCGCAGCGTAGCCAAGCGGAAAAAGCACTTGACGGTCATTGATTTGCGCAGTGTCGATGGCCAAACCGAAATCAATGAGTTGTAAAGAAAGGGTGCCGTTTACATTACTAACCAGCATGTTTGACGGTTTTATATCGCAATGAACAATGTTCTCTTGAGCTAATTCATATAGTATAGGTTGTAGAGCTTTACAAATTGCTTTAATGGTGACAAATCGGTTTTTGAAACGAACAGTCTTCCAGAAGTGATCTAAAGGTACGCCTGGTAAATAATCTCTAGTGAGGAGGATTGTTTTCTCGTCCTCTAGTAAACGCACTCCAGAGGGCAGTCCGTTTGCATCAAAAGAAAATTTTGATTCGTTTATCAATGCAAATAAATGCTTTGAGTCAGGTGTGGATGTTTCGATCCATTTTAACACGTGATATTTTCCTGATTGTTTGCTCTTTGCCTTAAAGACAGGAAGAAATGACCGTTTTACTTGATTACCGAGAGGAGAGATATCCTCAAAAAGCGTTGAGACTAAATGCGGAATTGGGGTATGCTCACCTGTTGTGCTCACTCATTAGGTATAAAATGGACGAAATAAAACTCGATTTCAACTCGACAAACCGGATAATAATAGCGCCGAAAAAAGACAATTATTCAGTGAAAAATACATTTTAATCAACCAAAACTATGTTTTATTCAAAAAAAAGTTAATTTCGACTTTGCTTTTTTGGATTTTATCGACCGTTATTCCGTTTTCGTATAATTTTCAATCGAAGCTAAGAAAATTTAATGCAATTTGCGTTGATCAATTTAAAAGGAATGCATCTTTTAGTTAAAGAATCTACAGCTGTTACTCCATCAATATGTTTTGATGCGTATACTGGCGTGATGGAAATTAAAGGTAGATCTATTCCTGATCAACCAGACGAATTCTGGCTACCTGTATTAAGTTGGTTCGAATCCTATTTACTTCATCCACAACCAAGAACGCGCATTCGAATCGATCTTGAGTACTTTAATATTTCATCCTCCAAGCGCATTTTGTTTCTTCTGTATAAATTAAATGAACTTGTTGATGCTGGAAAAGAGGCTGAAGTAGAGTGGTGTTACCGCCAATCCGATGATGACATGTTTGAAGTTGGCCAAGATTATGCTTACATGGTTAGGGTTCCTTTTATATTCAATGAATACAGGGAAGTTGCACTCGCTATTTAAAACCATTCGGTAGACAAAGTTGTTGTCCTAGCGAAATCTTTTTAATTTTGACCATGCGAATCATTAAAGAAATTCCGCACGAACGGTACAAAATTCAATTGCTCCAGTATAATGCTAAGTTCATTGTGAAAATTGAATTGGGTCAGTTTGAACAAACCTTCAAAATTGGAGAATTAGATGTCCAAACAGTTGATGATGTTGAACGAATGATTACGCCCACTTTGTTGTCCAATTGCTTAAATCGGTTTATTGAAATGAGAGCGGATTGGGAAATGGCCTTTAGTTCAGTAAATATAAAAGATTGAAATATGAAAAAATTCGTTTATTTAATCGCTACAGTGACTGTTATTGCAGGATTCACTTCGTGTAAATCATCCACAAAAAAAGAAGAACAACCGATCCCGCCTACAGTTGAGAAAAGGGATTTAGGCGGACTTAAAATTGCCTATTATCACAGCGATAGCTTGAAAGAACAATTTACGTATTTCAAAAACCAGGAGGCAATTGTTACCAAAAAGCAAAAGGCCTTTCAACAAGAGGTTGAACGACGAACGAAAGAGTATCAGAATTTTATCGTTCGCAATAATGAGAAGCTTCAAAGTGGTATGCTTTCGCAAAATGAACAAATGCAAATCCAACAACAGGCACAGCGACTAGAAGCTGATTTAATGCAATACCAGCAAGCACAAGGGGCGAAATTGGAAGAAGAAACGCTCAAAAAATTAGAGGCAATAAGCAAAAAAATTGAGGCATTTGGAAAACGTTTTTGTGAAGAGAATAAAATTGATATTCTCCTGATTCACGGTCCGGGAGGTCAGGTAAATTACATTTCTCCAGCGATGGACGTTACGCGTTCCTTTACCTCTTACCTCAATGCGCATCAATCAGAAATAGAAGCCGATATTCAAAAGAAATAAGATGTTCATTGCTCAACAAAAACTTCAAGAAAACATTGCGGAATATGTGATTTACATGTACCAAATTGAAGATGTTATTCGCGCGTATGATTTTAACGTTGACCGCATCATCACTGATTTTGTTCAGCCCCAATTACCCGATCAATCTTTTGTGAACCAATACCGCCAATGGTATGAAAATCTGGTTCGGCAAATGAAGGCACAACGGTTAGAAAAAGTAGGCCATTTGCATGAGTTGAACGATATCTTGGTAGAGTTAAGTTACTTACACAATACCTTACTTAATCTTGCGAATGATTCAAAATACCGGACACTTTTCGAAACGGCTACGCCATTTATTGAAGAATTCAAAGAACGCTCGAACTTAAAAGAAAAGAACCACATTGAAATCCTCTTTCATGCCATGTACATGAAAATGTTGCTTCGCTTGAAAAAGCAGGAAATTAGTGCCGAAACAGAAGAAGCATTTGACGCTATGCGTATTATGTTAGCCTATTTAGCGAAATCCTATAAAGCTATGAAATCAGGCGAATTGAATTTTTTCGCAAACTAATTTCTAGTCAATCACTTTTCCTGGATTAAGGATTCCGTTCGGATCAAAGACTTTTTTAATACTCCGCATGATTTCCAATGATACCGCTGAAAAAGCAATATCCATATATCCTTTTTGAACCAAACCAATGCCGTGCTCGCCTGAGAGCGTCCCTCCAAGTCGAACGACCTCTTTAAACAACTCTCGAATCGCTAGAGGCAATTCATTTTCCCATTGCTCATCTGTTAAATCGCCCTTTATGATGTTGACGTGCAAATTTCCATCACCGGCATGACCGTAACATACAGAGTGAAAACCATATTTTTTCCCAATCGATTTTACGGCATGAAGCAAATTAGGTAAGTAATAGCGCGGAACTACGGTATCCTCTTCTTTGTAAATCGATTGTGATTTTACCGCTTCTCCAACTTTTCGGCGCAAAGACCAAAGGGCATCTTTCTGTGCTTTAGATTCAGCAAATAACAATTCATCCGTATCGAAGCGCTCAATTACCACCATGATTTTTTCGCATTCCTGCATCAATTGCTCGGGATCAAATCCATCGACTTCAATCAGCAAATGAGCGGCATGGTCTTCTTTTACATCAATCGTATAATCCTTCGTGAAATCTTGCGTCCATACCAATGCATCCCGCTCCATAAATTCGATGCCACTTGGTGTAATTCCAGCCTGAAAAAGCGCAGCAACGGCCTCGCAAGCTTGCTCAGCATTTCGAAAAGGAACAAGCATAAGCAAATCATGCGTCGGATGTGGAATCAACCTCAGCACAATTTTCGTTATGATACCTAGAGTGCCTTCAGAACCTACAATAAGTTGTGTCAAGTTATAGCCTGTGGCATTTTTTAACACATTCGCTCCTGTCCAAATTACATCGCCGGTTGGCAAAACAACTTCAAGGTTAAGCACATAGTCACTCGTTACACCATATTTTACCGCTTTCGGTCCACCAGAGTTTTCAGCTACATTTCCTCCAATAAAACAACTTCCTTTACTTGCTGGATCAGGCGGGTAAAAAAGTCCTTTTTCTGCAACTGCTTGTTGAAGGACTTCTGTGATTACCCCAGGTTCTGTTGTTACCTGAAGGTTTTTTTCATCTATTTCAATGATTTGATTGAATCGTTCCATGGATAAAGCCACACCACCGAATACTGGTAATGCACCACCACTCAATCCTGTTCGTGCTCCTGAAGGTGTCACCGGAATAGTGCGCGCATTGCAATACTTCATAATTGAAGAAATCTCATCGACAGTTGTTGGATGCAAGACTACTTCTGGAAGGTAAAGAAGGTCCTCCGTTTCATCATGGCCATATTTTTCAAGGATTTCTTTTTGAGTCTGACATCTACCGGGACAAATAGATTGAAGAAATGATATATCCTCTGAATTAAGGTGTTTAAGTGATTGTAGCATTGTATGTTAAAGTAAATGATTCGTTTAATTTAGGAATAGTAACCTTCCAACCAAGTTCATGCTGTAATTTCACACGTAACGCATCCGATTGATGGGGCTCACCGTGGTTTAAAAAAATGCGTTTTGGAGGTCGCTCGAAATGGGTTAACCACTCCAATATTTCCGCTTGATCACCATGCGCAGAAAGGGAAGATATCGAACGGATTTGACACTTAACTTTTCGGTAATTTCCAAAGAATTTTATTTCATCGCTTCCTTCAATTATCGCTCTCCCTCGAGTTCCTTCTCCTTGAAAACCAACAAATAGCAATGTGTTTCGGTCATTTTCGATGTGGTTGTTCAGGTAATGTAAGATTCGACCTCCTTCCATCATACCGCTTCCTGCAATGACAATCTTGGTATGCTTGTCAGCAACTACTGCTCTAGATTGTTCGTAATTGGTGATGAATTTCACATCGTCGTACATTGTGTTCAACGTAAATCGGGACAAATTTTGCCATTCTGGGTACTGTTCATACACTTTTGTTGAATTTACACCCATCGGTGAATCCAGAAAAATAGGCATCCTGGGAAGTTTATCTTCCTCGCGAAGTTGGTGAAGCAAGAAGATGATCTCTTGTGTGCGCTCTACTGCAAAACTTGGAATCATTAAAATTCCTTTGCGATCAACTGTTTCTTCAATAACTTGCAACAGTGCCAATTTCACATCATCCACATGATGAGATCGATCGCCATAAGTTGATTCCATCACAATGTAATCAGCTTCCTTGATCTTTTGGGGTGGGTAAAGCAACATTGGTTTTGAACGGCCAATATCACCGGAAAAAACAATTTTTTGATTTTCGATGATCAATTCGATAAACGCAGAGCCTAAAATATGGCCATTGTTGAGGAATTGAAATCGAGTTCCAGGCGCTAAGACTACCCATTCATGTAAATCGTGTGGTACAAATTGCTCCAGTGCTATTTCCACCTCTTTTACCGTGTAGAGCGGCTCAGCACGGTCGTGTTTTGTATATACATGTCTATTTGCTCGTTCGGCATCTTCTTCCATTATTCGTGCGCTATCCCGAAGAATAATTTCTGCCAATTGACGTGTTGGTTTAGTACAATGAATAGGTCCGCTAAACCCGTTTTTCACAAGTAATGGAATGTATCCGCAATGATCAAGATGGGCATGAGTCAGCAGAAGCGTATCAATTGATGATTCATTTATCGGGAACTTTTCACGGTTTTTTATACGCAACTCTTTCAAACCTTGAAACAAACCGCAGTCAACAAGAATTTGTTGTTTTTCGGTTTTAATGAGGGTCTTGGAACCAGTCACGGTGCCAGCTCCTCCAAGAAATTGAATAGTAATCTCTGCGTTTTCAGTTGCCATATCAAAGTAAAAATACCAAAAGTAAAGCGATACTTCATGCAGGGTGAACTGGGTTATTCAACGGGACATGTGAACAAACCAATGAAGTCATTTCAACGCGCATTGGTCTGTGTAAAATCGGCGGATTTATACTACATTTATCGCATTGAAAAAAACTATGGCAAAAGAGGTTTTTATTGTTGATGGAGTTCGTACTCCAATAGGAAATTTTGGTGGTACGCTTGCTGCAGTGCGTGCGGATGATTTAGCTGCAATAGCACTTAAAGGATTGATGAACAAATTTCCTGAATTTGATTGGTCCAACGTGGAAGATGTTATTTTAGGTTGCGCTAATCAAGCCGGTGAAGATAACCGAAACGTGGCGCGAATGGCCTCCTTACTCGCTGGATTGCCTGTTCAATTAGGTGGAGAAACTGTTAATCGCTTATGTGCTTCCGGAATGGCAGCTGTCATTAATGCTTCTCGGGCGATAAAAGATGGGGCAGGAGATGTGTACATTGCAGGAGGTGTGGAGCATATGACACGCGGTCCGTGGGTAATATCAAAGACATCATCGGCCTTCGGACGTGATGCTCAAATGTACGATTCATCGTTTGGTTGGCGTTTCATCAATCCAATGATGGAAGAATTGTATGGTGTGGACAGCATGGGGATGACTGCAGAAAACCTTGCCGATAAATACGGGATCGAACGTGAGGCGCAAGATCAATTTGCATCATGGTCGCAGGCCAAAGCTGCTAAAGCACAGGCAGAAGGACGATTGGCTCAGGAAATCATACCTGTTACCATTCCTCAGCGCAAAAAAGATCCAATTGTTTTTGATAACGATGAGTTTATGCGTCCCCAAACCTCAACAGAATCCCTTGCTCAACTTCGACCAGCTTTTAAAAAAGATGGTTCGGTTACTGCTGGCAATGCTTCGGGACTTAATGATGGTGCAGCAGCTCTACTCATTGCGTCGAATGAAGCTGTAGAGCGTTTTTCGTTTAAACCAATTGCTCGGATTGTAGGGGCAGCTGTTGCGGGAGTTGAACCAAGAATCATGGGGATAGGTCCAGTGGAAGCAATTAAAAAAGTACTTTCTCGAGCTGGATTAACACTAGATCAAATGGATATCATAGAGCTCAACGAAGCTTTTGCAGCGCAAGTGTTATCATGTACGCGAGCACTCGGACTCAAAGACAACGATTCACGAATCAATCCAAATGGTGGGGCAATCGCATTAGGTCACCCGTTGGGCATGTCAGGTGCACGTATTCTTCATTCTGCTTCGCTCGAATTGCAGCGAACAGGAAAGCGTTATGCACTTGTGTCCATGTGTATTGGTGTCGGACAAGGATATGCTACAATTTTAGAACGCGTTTAACGATTTGCCTATGCGTAATTTCTCACTACTTATTATATGTCTATTTCTTCTGATTTCATGCAGAAAGGAAAAAGCAAAATGGGATACTGCTTGGGTAGCTCCTATTGTAAATGACACCTTGAATTTGACCAATTTAGTCAACGATTCTACGTTGACGGTCTCCTCTTCTGGGTATTATGAGGTTGATTTGACCCGAACGCTCATTGATTGGGGTATTGAAAATATAGTGACAATTCCGGATACGTCTATTGAGCATACGTTTGTTAGCGTTGTACCGAGTTTAAGCGTTCCACCCGGATTTAGTTTTGTAAATGAGGTGGAAGAGCACGAGTTAAATGTGCAGGATGTCCAATTGAAAAAAATACGGGTGAGTTCGGGAACAATAGAGATGAAAGTTTTCAATCCATTACCTACGAAAGCATTTTTTACCGTTCAGTTGCCCGGTGTGGTTAAAAATGGTATCGAATTTCAAGAGCAATATGCCGTTTTAGGAGGAACAACTACAAATCCTGGGATTCAAACAGCCACACTTGATTTGTCCGGTTACGAATTGGATTTAACGGGCGATACAGGAGGCGAGTACAATAAATTACAATCGAGATTAATTATTAGTACAGATCCTGTTGGACCAACGGTTACGTTGACAGATGCGCAAGAATTTAATGTAGAGGCAAAATTTTTAGGAATTAAAGTTGATTACGCTAGGGGTTATTTTGGAAATAAAGTAGTGCAAGAATCTAACGAATTACTGATTGATTTTTTATCGATGGTTACAAACGGAAGCATCGATATCCCAAGTCCTCAGTTGCAGTTGATTATTACCAACGGAATGAAAATAGCTGCTTCTGCAACTGTAAATGGATTGTCTAATACGAACTACTCAGGAACGACAATTGATCTGTCGAGTTCGACAATCGGAACACCTCTTTTTATTGATCCAGCAACCGGTTCATGGAATACCTTAACGAATTCAACAAAAACCATTTCGTTTACTTCTTCCAATAGCAATTTAGAGTCGTATTTGGAGAATTTAGGAAACAAACATACCATTGATTACCGCCTTGAACTGAATCCATGGGGCAATGTTTCAGGAGGATGGAATGAAATTTTTCCTTCGAGTAGATTTAAAGTGCAATTCAATGCACAAATGCCGCTTGCTGTTGGGGCAGATGGACTAACGCTTCGAGACACATTTGATTTCAAACTCAAACAAAATACAGATGCTACGCATATTTCATCTGGCGAATTGGTGCTGACAGCGAATAATGCATTCCCGTTTTCATCGAAAATCAACTTGATTTTACTCGACGAAAATGGTGTGAGTTTAGGTGAAGTCAATGGCAATAACGACGTGGCATCTTCTGTTGGCGGTACTGCAAATTCATCCGGATTACTCGTATCTACAAGCGAGGTTGTTTTTTCATTACCGGAATCATTACTCTCTAAGCTCAGCGAAGTAAAATTTGTTGCAGTTCAAGCTGAATTCAACACACCCGATGCGGCTGGAGTGAATGTGCAACAATCTATTCCCTTTGGTGCATTCATGGCTGTAAAATTGAAAGCGCGAATGAACGTAAATGTAATTCTATGAAAGGAGTAATTGCGCTATTTAGTTCGTTATTCTGCTTGTCAGCATTTGGACAGCATGTACTTCCTCTTCAAATGGACACTGCTCGTTTATCCAATGAAATCCTTTTCTACGGACAGGGTGAATATGCCGCAAGTGCCATTCAACGACAACTGTCATCTGCTCTATTATTTGGAGGTGACATAACTACTGAAATGAAAGACCTGTCATTCAATCGGCATAAATCTGTGAATAGAATAGGTGGTGAGTTAGGTGGCGAATTTGAATATAGAAACTACAAGGATTCTATTTTTCGTCCTAATTTGGGATGGTTAGTTAAGGTAGGTACGTCAAATTATGCATCTGCGGCTTATTCAACGGATTTATTTGGATTAGCTTTTTACGGTAATGAGCAGTATCTGGGATCATCCGTTGAATTCTCAGGAACCAAATTTCAATACGCAGGTTGGCTGAAAGCGGGAATTGGATTAGTCGATAAGGTAACCAAATCAAGTGTTTCATTGAATGCCTATGGGATTACGTCTTTCGCTCAAGGAGAATTTGCCGCGGGAAGTGTTTACCAAACCCTTGAAGGCGATTCACTTCATGTGGAGTTGGATGGCACGGTCGAATATGCTGGATCCAATGCGTTTATAAAAGGGTGGGGCGTTGGTCTGGATGCAGATATTCGCATTCCTGTTCAACTTATGGGAGACCAGGTTTCGTACATTCAGTTGATGGCTAAAAACCTGGGCATTGCATTTTTAACTGAGCCAGTAACTCAGTATTCTCTTGCGACTTCCATCGGATTCAAGGGATTCACCTTTGATGAATTGATTGGATCTTCCTCGTTGTTCTCAGCTTCAACCAATTGGAAAGATAGCCTGGGTATTGATTCGAGTCAGGTAAAAACGTCATTCTTCTTA
>CANHQC010000033.1 GCA_947462695.1 Flavobacteriales bacterium
CGAGGAACAGACAGGTTATGGCAAGCGCTCAATCTGTATCACAAGAAAAAAATCAGCAAAATTCTCATTACGGGCGACCATGGGTACGTAACTGATCGTGGGCTGCATGAAGCACAACAAGTAAAAGAAGTCCTCATCTCTTGGGGAATTCCTGAAACGGATATTCTAACAGAGGAAAAATCGCGTAACACATATGAAAACGCAGTAGAAACGCAACAATTAGTAGCTCGAAAATACCCGCATTTTACTTCTTTTTTACTTATTACATCTGGTCGACACATGCGGCGTGCAAGCGCTTGTTTCGCCCATGTTGGAATGAAGTTCGATACGTATTCAACTGATTTATACAGTTCCGAAAAGGGAGTGTATTATTGGGACCAATACCTGATTCCTGATAGTTCCAACTTTCAAGAGTGGAATGGACTATTGAAAGAAATGATCGGTTATATCGCCTACTGGATGGCTGATTACATCTAAAACCAATACAATGAAAATTCATTCTCACGCTGACGAAGCAGTAACTTGTATTCGTTCAAATCAACATGTATTTATTCATTCTGCCGCTGCTGTCCCTCAAGCACTTGTAAATGCGCTATCTGACCGACATAATGAACTAAAAAACGTGAGTGTCTATTCTATTCATACGGAAGGAGCAGCGCCATATGCAACGCCAGAATTAAAAGAATCATTCAGTGTAAAACCGTTTTTTATTGGACATAATATACGCACGGCAATCCAAGAACATCGCGGAAGTTATATCCCCGCTTTTCTAAGTGAAATCCCCAGTTTATTCCTATCTGGTGAGATCCCAATTGATGTGGCATTAATCAGCGTTTCTCCACCCGACAAACATGGATTTTGTTCGTTAGGAACTTCTGTGGATATTTCCTTATCAGCGATTCAATCCGCGAAAACAATCGTTGCACAAATCAATCGCTTCGTTCCACGCACACATGGAGATGGATTTATCCACATTTCTAAAATCCATCATGCCGTTGAGGTGCACCAACCTATACCAGAATCATTCATTGATGATCAAACGCATGAAACACTTGCCATAGGAAAGTTCATTGCTGAACTCATTGAAGACGGTTCCACGTTACAAATGGGAATCGGAAGTATACCGAACGCAGTGTTGAGTTGCCTTGGTAATCATAAAGATTTAGGTATTCACTCGGAACTTTTTTCCGATGGCATTTTACCACTTATTGAATCAGGTGTGATAAACGGTTCGAAAAAATCAAAACATGCCCATTCTATAGTCGGCACATTTGCGGTAGGAACAAAAAAACTATACGATTTTATGGATGACAATCCAATGGTCAAGATGCTTGATGTTTCGTATGTCAATCGTGTCGACGTTATTCGCAAAAACCCCAAAGTCATCGCGATCAATAGTGCTATTGAGATTGATTTAAGTGGACAGGTCTGCGCAGATTCTATTGGTCAAAAGATGTATTCAGGTGTTGGCGGACAAATGGATTTCATACGTGGCGCATCGCTTTCCGAAGGAGGAAAACCAATCATTGCGTTTCAATCAACCACTGCTGATGGAAGGTCTAAGATTGTTCCAACACTTCAGCCTGGAGCCGGTGTAGTTACCACTCGCGCGCATGTCCATTGGGTAGTCACTGAATATGGCGCTGTCAATCTAATGGGAAAGACATTGGATGAACGAAAAAAATTGCTCATCAGCATTGCTCACCCAGCGCACCGCGATTGGTTACTCTCATCGGGAGGCTGATCGTTCTATTTTTTATTTAATTCGAATATAATCACCTAACAAAAGTTAAATTTGCACCTCCATGTTTCGAAGTGTTTTGGGATTAATGTGCTTATTTATTATAGTAGAAAGTTCTGCTCAGAAACAATTACGCGCAACTCGAACAACTAATGAAAAAATTACCATCGACGGAATTCCGAATGAAATCACCTGGAATTCAGCAGAATTAGCATCTGATTTTATTCAATTCAAACCCTCACCAGGTACTGCATCATCTCGAAAAACAGAGGTAAAAGTGTTGTTCGATGATCAAGCAATGTACATTTTCGCTAAGTGTTTTGATGATCCAAACACGATGTCTCATGTCCTATCCCTTCGCGATGATTTCAATGCCAATACCGATAATTTTCAGGTTATTCTCGATACATACGACGACAACCTCAATGGGTTTATTTTTGGTGTTTCGAGTACTGGTGTTCAATATGACGCAAAAATCACAGGTAGCGCAAGAAACATAGAACTAGAATTGGTCTGGTCAAGTGCCATTAAACACAACCCAGATGGATGGCAAGTTGAACTAAAAATACCTTACTCTGCGATTCGTTTCCCTAAAAAGGATACACAAACTTGGGGGATTAACTTCTACCGCTATTTATCTGCAACACGCGAAGAGTCAAGTTGGAATCCAATTAAACCTGACTTTGACAATTTACCTGCACAAGCTGGAGACTTAATAGGAGTAACGGGAATTCAACCGCCTCTGCGATTGGCACTTATCCCCTATTTATCTGCTTATGCCGATCGTATTCCTAAAGGCAACAACACTGCAAATTGGGTAGGCTCTTTCAACGGAGGATTGGATATTAAACTAGGGTTAAATGAAGCCTTTACGCTTGATGTCACCTTGGTACCCGATTTTGGACAAGTTGTATTTGATAACCAGGTTTTAAACCTCAGTCCTTTCGAAATTCAATTTAACGAAAACCGACAGTTTTTCACTGAGGGAACAGAAATATTTTCCAAAGCCGGACTTTTTTATTCTCGAAGAATAGGTATTCAAACACCCTTTGGTCTTGCTTACACCCAACTGAATCCGAATGAGCAACTCATTGAATCCATTCAACCTCCGCAGTTGATCAATGCGAGCAAACTTTCTGGCCGCACGAAAAAAGGGCTTGGAATTGGTTTGTTTAATGCATTAACTGGTGAAGTACGTTCAACGGCAATAAATGTTAATACCGGACAAGAAAGGGATATTGTCAGTTCTCCTTTTACGAATTACAATGTACTTGTACTTGATCAAAACTTGAAGAACAACAGTTCAATTACCTTAACAAATACCAATGTGTTGCGCGAAGGGTATTTTTATGATGCTAACGTCACTGGGTTAAACTTTAAATTCAATTCAGAGGACAATCGCTATTTCCTTTCAGGAAGATCTGCCCTTTCGAATCAATTTGACGATGAGCTTACAACTGGTTATAATGCTGGATTACGACTAGGTAAACAAACGGGCAACTTCATCTATAACGCGGGGTATTTTGAAGAATCAACTACATACAATCCAAATGACCTCGGATTCAACACGAATAACAACAAACGAACGATAGATGCAACCCTTGGGTATCGAATGTTTAAGCCATTTGGACGATTTAATCAACTCTTTAGTTCACTTTCGTTGTCATACAATCGGTTATACGATCCTGACACATATACAGCGACCTATTTAAATGGAAACATTGGGCTTATAAGCCGTAAATTTCACGCAAATGGTCTTGAGTTTAATAGTTCGTTGACCGAGTCCTTTGATTATTTCGAGCCACGTTCCAACGGCAGGTTTTTTATTCGACCTACTTGGTTCAACATTGGCTACTGGACATCAAGTAATTACCAAAAACGTTTTGCAATTGATGCCTCTGTAAATTATGTATTTATTGGAAGAGAAAACTGGCACGAGTATATTTTTGGATTGAGTCCGCGTGTACGTATCTCCAACCGCATATTTCTTATTTATGAATTTGAGCAGCATTTCAACCTTAACGGACTCGGATATGCTGTGCCTTTTGGAAAACCGGAAAACCCCGTTCAAGGAATTTTGTTTGGTCAACGGGATCGAATTAACACAACGAACAGCATCAATTTGCGTGTAATTCTGACCAACCGAATGGGAATCACATTCAGATTGAGGCATTACCGTTCAGCAGTATCATATGATCAGTTTTTCACCTTAAACGAAGAAGGTCGCCTCGATGAAATAAACTTTCAAGGTACGGATGCCAGCGGAAATTCTGCGTACAATGCAAATTACAATGCGTTCACAATCGATATGGTTTACCGCTGGGTGTTCTTGCCAGGAAGTGAACTAAATGTGGTGTGGAAAAACGCGATTTTCTCAACGGATAAAAGTGTCGCAGTAGATTATTTCAGTAATACTGGAACGCTCTTTGAAAATGATGCGTTGAACAGTTTCTCCTTGCGTTTTGTGTATTGGCTCGATTATGAGTCTCTCAGAAAAAAATCTAAACGCAACTGATTGAAATAGCAGCCAATCCGATTGATTTAATTATTCCTTCAATTTTCTTGTCCTTAGTTTTCGAAAAAAAACGCATGGAAAAACAGCATTTGGGCGAACGAATTGCCAAAGGATTACGAAAATCTGCAGAAGAGTTAGAAAAACTAGATGTACAACTTCATTTAGGAAAATTGGAAACTATAGAAGTCTATGAATCGATGCGCAAAAAATATGCACATTCCATACATGACATCAAAAATGACGTGAAACACCAGCGTGATCAATTCGTGCTTCTATTGAATAAATTAGAGGAGTTGCGCGTTCAACTTGAGCTGGGAAAAACAGAAACTATTGAAGCGTTCAACGAACGTAAAAAACAGCTGAAATTAACCATACATGAGCTTGAAGTAGCCATTAAAACGAACCCTGAGTTCATCAGACGTTATGCACAGGTGCTCGAATCGTTGGAATTACTTAAACTTAAATTGGAGGTGCTCAACCAGCGAACACAACCAGCACGGGAACGTCTGCATACATTTTACGAACAGCGCAAAGCGGCAGTTCAGCAGATCATCAACGGATTAATGAACCGTAAAGAAACACCTAAGCGTTCGAAATGGGAAAACTTTCAAGTTGAAATGAGTGAAGCGTACACACATTTAAAAAAAGCATTCGTCTCCAATTGAAGGAGATGAATGCTCATTCATCATCCCATCCCTTCCAATCGTCATGATCGCCTTTGCGTAAATCTGTCATGATTTTAGAACCAATATAGGCGGCTAAAATAATTCCAATTACGCCAAATGCCGATACGCTTCCCCAATGTGGACGGACATCGTGAATAATAAATAAGGTTGACCCCACAGTTAGTCCCGCAAAAATCAACGATAAAACAACCTGACGCATCACGCGGTTAATTGTATGTACCATCGGATCCATACCCTTATGGGTTAAATCTACTTTAACCTGACCGTTATTGATTTTGCGTATCGCATTCTTTAAATCGCCAGGAAATTCCTCCATATACGCTCCTAATTCAAACAGGCCGGTGATCATTTTCCTCCCCAATTTAAGTGGATCAAATTCCTTTTTGAACGATTTGATCAAATATGGCTTGGCTAATTCCAACACATCAAGCGTTGGATCGAGGTGATGAATTACCCCTTCAATCGTCATCATTGATCGAGCTAGCAGGAAGAAATGAGCCGGGACTTTGAGCCCATGACCAACGATTACATCCTTAAGCTCCATAAGGATTGTACTCATTTCGTTATCGTGGTAACCACTGTAACTATACGAGTGAACAAAATCATTAATAGCAAACTCAAGGGCTCGTAAGTCTTTAACCACAGTAACATCCGACATCCGTTGTAGCGCCTTAATAATTCCTTTAACATCTTCTTCTTTAACTGAAATAAACAGAAACCCGAACATTTCGATGTCGCGATTCATAATACTTCCCATCATACCAAAGTCGAGGAAACATACATTGCCATCTGACATTACAAGTAAATTTCCCGGATGAGGGTCTGCGTGGAAAAATCCGTATTGAAAGACTTGTTTGATATACGACAAAGCGAGCTTACGGGCAATTTCTTTGCAATCAAATCCTTTGGCTTCCAGTTGACTAACATCCGAAATTTTGATTCCTTTAATGAATTCCAATGCAAGCACTTTTGTAGTCGTATATTCTTTGTATACTTTCAACGTATGCGTGGTTCGTTCTGTGGGATCTTCTTCAATGTTCTTTGAAAACCGAAGAACATTTACCGATTCATGAATAAAATCGAGTTCCTTGGTAATGCTTTCTTCAAAGTTTCTAACAAGTCCAATTGGATCAAAATTCTTTAACGATGGAATTCGTTTCTCAAACATCTCTGCCAGCGTATACATTACTTTAATATCCTCCTGAATGATGTTTCGTATTCCTGGTCGTTGAATTTTAAGTACAATTCGCTCGCCTGACTTCAACGTTGCCTTGTGCACCTGTGCCATGGATGCAGAAGCGAAAGCCTCCGGTTCGAACCACGCAAATAATTCATTCACATTTCCATTTAATTCAACCTCAACAACGCCTCTGGCAATTTCACCAGGAAGCGGTGGAACATTATCTTGAAGTCGCTCTAATTGAATTACGAGGTCTTTCGGTAATAGATCAGATCGGTTGCTAAGTAACTGACCAAACTTCACAAACGTTGGACCAAGTTCTTCGCAGACCAAGCGCATTTTTTCCCATTTTGTATACTTCTGCGCATTCTTTTTTGTTGTAGAAGGAATAAACCTACGGATTAGATGATACTTGTCTGTAGTAATCATATAGGAGACCATCTCCTCAAACCCGTACTTGACGAATACGCGGAGAATTTGGTTGTAGCGAACGAATGATTTGTAACGGTTAGAGAGATTCGACAATAACCCCATCTTACTGACCGTTTTCGAGGTGATTGATTCGTGCTTCTGCCAAAGCCACTTCCTTTTTCAATTGCTCTATTTCACGCGTTAATTCTTCAATTTGCTTCATATGGGCAATTTTAATTTTGGTATAAAATCCTTCCATCATCTCAGCAATTTTCTGATCCAGTTCCTCTTTAGCCTCGTGAGCTTTATGCATTAATCGATCAAAAAATTGCATTTCCTTGCCTTCTTCATCCAATTGCTGTTCCTTCATGAACGCATTTAATTTTTCTTTTCCCTGTTCAGACAAATCAGAAAGTTTATCCATCAAATGGGTTTCTTTTGAAATAGTATATAAAACAGATGATAAGGTTACCAGATCTAATAATGTTCTCGCTTTCATGGCTTCAAAATTGTACTTAAAAATTACTACATTTGTATGGTTAGCAACTTACCAAATTCGTTAGAACGCGTATTTATTTCAACACAAATAACCTTCCTTATGAACCTGCAAGATTCAATCTCCACAATTATGACCTCGCCGGTCACCTGTATCGATTCTCATCAATTATTAGTAGACCTAAAACATATCTATGAAAAGGTTCATTTTCACCACCATGTACCTGTTTTAACGGACGGAAAGTTAGTTGGTGTGGTCAGTCTAGTTGATTTTATGCGGGAAGTTCATCACGCAGGACTTGATGACAACGAAGGTGTTTATCAGCACATGAAAGTTAGTGATATCATGAGCGTTCATCCAGTTCATGTGAATGAAAAGGCAACTATCGAAGATGTTGCGAAGTTATTATCAACTGGTCAAATCAACAGCGTCATTATCACGAACGAAAACAAAGTATCCGGTATTGTTACAACGATAGATTTAGTCAAACTTCTATTCAAGAAAGATTAATCCAATGAAATTCCAGCATTTTTGCCTGCGATATATCCCGTAGTCCAGGCGGCTTGGAAATTAAATCCCCCCGTGATACCATCAATATCCATTACTTCTCCTGCAAAATAAATGCCTTTTCGAATTTTGCTTTCCATTGACTGATGATCTATTTCAGCCAAATCAACGCCTCCAGCTGTGACAAATTCCTCCTTGAAGGTTGTCTTACCGATAACTTCATACGAATCATTGAGCAGGGTATTGACGAGCCTGTTTTGTTGTTTGGGTCCAAGTTCTTTCCATTTGATCGAATCATTTATTCCCGCTCTATCTAACAAATACTTCCATAGGCGATTGCTCAATGGAAATGGATTCGCGTTATACACCTTTTTCTCTGCCTGACTTCCCTTGGTTTCAGTAAGAAGTATGGCTAATTCCTCAGGATTACAAGCATCCAACCAATTGACAAGGGCCTTGTATTCATATCCTTTTTCCTTTAAAATTCGAGCTCCCCATGCCGAAAGCTGAAGTATTGCTGGACCACTCATGCCCCAGTGCGTAATTAGCAATGGTCCCTTGCCCATTAATTTTGTCCCCTCGATTTTAACCGTTGTTTCTTCGACTACCGTACCCATCAATTCGCGAATCGTTTCATTGGGCATATTAAACGTAAACAAGGACGGGACAGGATCGATAATCGTATGTCCCAAATTCGCCAACCAGTTCAATCCGGTCAATTTGGGTTGTCCACCAATAGTAACTATTACACGGTCTACAACCTCATCAACATTTGGTCCGTTTAGTTGAAATTTACCATCAACCGATTGAATCGTATCGATTCCTGATGAGTATCGGATTTCAACTCCTAATCGTGTCGATTCGTGTAAAAAACAATCAATAACGACCCGAGAATCATTCGCAACGGGAAAAATACAGTTGTCGGGATACGTTTTCAATGGTACGCCCCGTTCCTCAAACCATTGAATGGTATGTGTTGTATTAAATTCATGAAACGCTTTTTTCAGAAATCGTTCTCCTCGCGGGTAATGCTTAGATAATTCCCCAATATCAGCGCAGGCATTGGTCACGTTGCACCTTCCACCACCTGAGACCTTTACCTTGGATAATACTTTTGATGATTTTTCGAAAATAACTACCTGATGCGTTTTCCCTGCTTCTTTAGCAGACAATGCGGCGAAAAATCCCGCAGCTCCCCCTCCAATTACGGCGATTTTCCCCATTCGAATGAATCAGTTACTCTCTGACTTGGATTTTTTCTTTTTCTTACTTGATGAAGGCAACTCATCGTCCTCGTCTCCTGAACTGGACTCCTGAACACCAAATCGATAGGTTTCAACACCAAATTCATCGTATCGATATTCTTCAACAACTTCACCCTTGGTAAACCTTGCTTTTCGTTTTGGTTTTCCTTCCGGCCAGTATTCTTCTGACCAACCTTCAGGAATTCCTTTTCTGAACACTTCCTTCAATCGAATAATTCCTCCTTCATAGTAAGCAATAAATTCTCCGTCTTTGGTATCCATATTCCAATGTTCAAGAGATACCAGCGTTCCATCATCAAAACAATACTTCAATTCACCGTGTTTCTTTCCAGTTTTGAAGCTCAAATCTTGAAGCAACAATCCTTCTTTACTATACATGCGATACGCCCCATTCATAAGGCCGTCCTTATATTCTATTGACTTTTCGAGTTTATTATCAGGGTAATAGGATTTCTTTACACCATTCAGTTTACCCACTTTATAAAATTCATGCCTTGTTGTATCGCCATTTTTAGCAAGGTAAAGCTGAGGACCATCCTTTTGACCTTGAGCGTAATTCATCTCCCAAGCAATCTGTCCCGTACTATCGTAATAGAAAGACCATTTACCTGATTCAAGCCCATTAATATGGTTACGAATAATTTGTGGACAACCAGAAGAATAATAAGTCGTATCAAAACCGTGTTCTTTTCCGTTTACAAACGAAATTCTTCTTTCCAGCAGTCCATTGAGGTGGCAGGTTTCACATGTTCCGGTAAATGCCAATCCACTTTTACCACCGAGGATTAGTTTTTTATCTTCATCATAGGTAAGTTTCTCGTTGCAATCGACAACACCTGGTATTTTTCCGCATTGCCAGTCATTTCCTCGCTTAGCCCCTTTTGGTCTTTCATAACATGGCCGCTTAACTCCCAATTCTGTATTTCCTTGTGCAACAAGGTCACAAAAACTAAATAAAATGGCGAAAACAAGAAGTGAAAACTGACGCATAATTAACGGGTTAATGATAGTAAAACGTTTTTCATTTCTTCAGGAAGTTCTATTGTTTGCTGTTTGAGTGCATTATATGCTACCTGAACAGAACGGCCAGTTGCAAAAACCTCTCCTTCTACTGTTAATTCATAACCAAGAGTAAAACTTTTGTTTCCAACCGATTCCGTGAACATAACGATTTCTGGTTCATGATGTAACAACACGGACTTATGGTAATCAATTTCATTTCTAACCAGGACCATACCAAATGATTGCCAATCCCAATCACCCCCTAACAATGCCTTGAAATAGTGAATTCTAGCCATTTCAAAATAGGTTAAATAATAGGTGTTATTTACATGGCCAAGAACATCTAAATCGACGAGTCTTACTTGGATTTTAGCAGGTGGAATCCTCATTTATCTAATTTTTCAAATGAAGAATTCTGGCTTTTAAATTCAGGAACAATTTCCTTCATTATCCTTACCATTTCCTCGTTTTCTTGTTTTTCGAAAAGGGTAATTAACTGGTCAATTCTTGCAATTTGATCAGCATTTATTTCCCTTACTTTAGCTTTTAATATCTTCGGATGATGTGTGGGTAGTGTGTTTTCATCATTCGCCAATAATTCTTCGTATAATTTCTCTCCTGGCCGTAAGCCAATCGTTTTGATTTCAATGTCTTTACCTAATTCTAACCCGCTTAACTGAATCATTTTCTTAGCCAAATCAATGATCTTGACCGACTCCCCCATATCGAAGACAAAAATTTCTCCACCCTCTCCCATTGCTCCAGCTTCGAGTACCAGCTGACACGCCTCAGGAATCGTCATGAAAAACCGTGTGATCCGCTCATCTGTTAGCGTTATAGGTCCACCCTGTGTGATTTGCTTCTGAAAGAGCGGGATTACGGATCCATTTGAACCAAGCACATTTCCGAAACGCGTCGTAATGAACTGCGTGTTTGAATGTTGATTAGCTGATTGCGCATACATTTCCGCAATGCGCTTTGATGCACCCATGACGTTCGTTGGATTAACTGCTTTATCCGTAGAAATCATGACCATTTTCTCCACGTTGAAGGCATCACATAAATCCACGAGGTGCTTGGTGCCTTTAATGTTTGTTAAGACAGCTTCAGAAGGATTATCCTCCATTAATGGTACATGTTTGTATGCGGCAGCATGAAAAACGACTTGCGGCTGGTAGTGTGTAAAAACGCGTTCAAGGCGTTCTTTACTTCGAATATCGCCAATAACCACCTCGAATGCTACATTTCGAAAATTCATCAGCAACTCATGCTGCAACTCGTACATTGGTGATTCCGCTTGATCTAATAATACAAGTAATTTTGGATTATAACCCGCAATTTGATGTGTCAATCCACTTCCGATTGAACCAGCAGCCCCCGTAATGAAGACAACCTTGTCATTTAACGAGTTGGCAATACGTTCCTTATCAAGTACAATTGGTTTTCGACCAAGTAAATCTTCGATATTAATTTGGCCAATCTGTTTGGTTGAAAACTCTCCATTAATCCAACTCGATGGATTCGGAACCTTCTGAACCTTTAC
>CANHQC010000034.1 GCA_947462695.1 Flavobacteriales bacterium
GAAACCCTAGCCTTGCTTCGCAAGACTGTGTTTTTTGTTTTTATTTGTTTACACCAATAAATTGGTGACACAATACAAAACAAAAAACCCTGATGTAAACATCAGGGTTTCCTTTTGTGACCTCGTAAGGATTCAAACCTTAAACCTCCACAGCCGTAATGTGGTGCTCTATTCAGTTGAGCTACGAAGCCAATTATTTTTATTTTTCTCACTCACACCAGAGTCGTTTGTCTGGTGCTTCCGCCGAGGCGGATTGAGCTACGAAGTAAATTTAGGGTGCAAAGTTAATGCGTTTTTTCGTTTTTGCAACGAAAAAGTGAATTTATTCAACCTCTGCTGTGATTCCGCATTCATGTAAGGCAGTACACATGGAAGCCAGCACATCGTAATCGCCTCGCTTGACTTGACATTTGCCGTTGTTGTGAACGATTAACGCACATTGTTCTGCCTGCAATGGATGATGATCGCAGATTTTTATTAACGAGTCAATGACATGATCGAATGTATTGAAATCGTCATTGTACACGATCAAATCTCTTTGCTCTACAAGCAACTCATCTAACGAAAATCCAACTTGTTCTTTTGTTTCCATCGTTTCTACAAATATCCCTTTTAGTTAATTTTCAGCAGCAGGAGTAAGCCATTCTTCTGTATAGATCAATTCAAGTAATCGTAACGTTGAAAGGATATGCTCACGCTGCTTTTCAGTCTTATCAAAAATACGAATTTCTATTCCTGTTTCAACTTCCCGAAGTTCTTTTCGTCCAGGATAACGAACAAACCATTCAGAAAAATCTCCACGTAGCTCCAATTTATCTATATCCAACTTAAAATAATGAACAGAATCTTTCTCTTTTGCTAATTGAAGCGTATCTAAATCGTTTCGGAAATAATACACAGCCGGCAACTGTTCTACGGAATTTACTACGTTAGATTTAATGCGTTGATCTATCTCGTCGTAGTAGAAGAAACCCTTACTATTGTATCTGTTCAATTCTTCTCTCGGGTATTCAGTATAAGTTATTTTACTCACCAACTGGACGTCTTGTTGCGGTGTCAAAATTATTGGATCTTCCTCTACCGTTCTATTCAATATCACTTCTCCAGTTGCTACTTTAGATGAAGTTGTTCCATCCTGTTGAGGTCCTGAAGTCTTTTTGATGTTGCTCTCTAACACTTTCGTTCCGCTAGTAGCTATTACCTGTTTCGCTTCTTCCAAAGTAATCCGCTGACCTTTGAAATAAGCCGTAATAAACGCATCTGGTATTCCTTTAGCTCTGGCTTTGGCTTGCATTGGTAGCGCTTCTTCGATCGAATTAAACTGTCCAACTGAATAGCGAATTTGACCACTTGGTAAACGTAAAGTCATTAATGGCTCCAACTGATAAACCGTATTCGCAGCTATTGGTCGATTAAATACCCCCAATTGAACGGTGTAAAACAAGCCTTTACTCGCTTCTATAGCTGTTGCAGGGGCAGCACCTTCCGCTTTGTTGTAATCTAATGGATTGACGCGTAAACGTTTTGTTGTATCATCCAATTGGATCTTTTCCATGGTATTCATGGCTACTTCCAGCATCAACTGGTTTGTTCCTTTCGCTTGGCATTGTCCGGCTTGCTCCAGTCGACGAGCCTCTGCAAGTGAAATGCGCTTTCCATCACAATACGCAACTGCAAATGCATCTGTATAACCCAACTTTCTGATTTCATCTCTTGCCGAAATCGCCCGTTGACTGTTATTGAAGAATCCAGCCATGTAGCGCATAATATTACTATTCGGGATGGCTTCTCCAGAAACGGGGTTAAACTCCTTAAACAATTCACCTGGAATCGGTTTCGCGAATGCGCCTACTTGAACGCGGTATACCAATCCAGTTGGATTCTTTACGCCAAGTGGTATCGCTCGTTCAACTTGTTTTTCGGTAATTTCCAATCCCATTTCAGGCAAAGGAACAATCGCCATGGCCAACTGAGCCTGATCGATCGGTTGAATTCCACGCTGAATCATGTTCTGAATGACGAGCGACTTTTGTTGATCCGCAGGTAATGAACGGTTAAATTCACCTTGACGAGTCACGATGTCCTCCTCTACCCGACTCAATTGCTCATTCGTCGCTTTAAGTTTTTTGACAGTTGCTTCAATTTGCTTTTCATCAGCTGGAGCGTTCGAAACAATTACTTTCAATGCTGCTTTTTGTTGTCCGATTAACGCGTATAAGCGGCTGCGTTCTTTTTCTAATTCAAGTAGTTTTGTTCCTTTTTCTGCCACTTGCTTGTATTCATTTGTTTGTGCAATGAGCAGTTCTTCTTCAACTGTAACGGCCTGATCCAGTGATTTTGCATTCATTACCGGTTCCTGTGGTAAACTTAACCTAGCCACGCGCTCGTCAATCGCATTGATCGCATCACTGATAACCTTCTTTTGGTTGGCTAATTGAACCTTTGAAGTCTGCAACTCGGTTTTTTCCTTCCCTCTGGCCCCTGTAATTTCTTCATCAAGGTATGACATAAGTTTTGTCAGTTCACCCACTTGAATGGTGTATTTCCGCTTGCGCGCTGATAATTCAGTGATGTTTTCCAATGAACCAACCTGTGCATTTTGTTCAATTTCAAGTAATTTATTTTGAATGTAAGCCGATGTCAGTTCCTCTTTTACTTTTTCTTGCTTCTCGGCAATCGATTGCAACACTTCTTTTTTCTCACGAGCGTCTTTTGTGTTGCCTGCTTTCTCCTGTAAAACACGTATTTCAGTCTCCAATCGCTCAGTAGATAAATTCGCCATGGCTTGGTTTATTTTCGTCGCTTCGTTCACAGAAGAAACAGCTTTAAGCGCTGTCGTTAACTGATCGATGGCCGCAGTCGTTTCTACTTGCTTTTCAGTAAGCTTCTTTACCTCAACGACCGCTTTTTCCTCTTGTATTTCATTCAACTCTCGTGAAAAATCTTTTTTCTCTTTTTTAGTCAGCTCAGGGGATGATAACTGACGTTCGAGTTGTTGTTCTCGGTTTTCAACACGTTCAGCTTCCTTTTCTTCCTTCGCAACCAATTGGTCTTGATCATTAGATAAGCGTTCTAATTCACCGATCGTAATGCGAATTTTTTTAACCGTTTTATCGACTTGAGCAATTTCTTCGTTGATCCAGCTGACCTCTTTCGTTTGGTTCATTCTCACCAGTTCATCTTCTTTTACTTGAAGCACGGCTCTGTAATCTTCCAGCTGGGCAAGTTGACTTTCAAGTACCGCTTTTTCACTTCCGGTAACACCTGAAAGTAGAGATTCCAATTGCTTGTCCCCTGAAGACCTCAGTTCAGCGACATAAGCTTTTTGCTGTAATTGATCGAGTTCAGCAATCGAACGCTTCAATTGAGAAATTGTATTCTTTTGATTTTCAATCAATTCAACAAGTAACTCTTCCTTCTTTTGATTGGATTCATCTGAATTCTTTTGCTCTTCAATTAACTGTTTTTCCAGTTGAGTCAAGGCGTCATTTTCGAATTCCATTAACTGTTCTTGCTTCTTTCTCTCTTCTAATTTAGAATTCAGTAGTTGTTCTTTTCGAGCGTAGTAGTTCGGGGAAATTTGTTCTAGGAGTTCAGGCGCGGAATATTCTTTCTTGGCTTGAGTGGGATCAATCTTCTTTTCTTCCGTTACGCGTTGTTCTTGTTCGACGTCAACCTTTTCTTGGTTCACTTCTTTTTCATTAGATTCCTTTTGCGCATTTCGAGCAAGTTCATCCGCCTTGTTTTTCTTTACATCGCGAAGTTGTTGGCGTTCCGACATTGCTGCATCGAGTACATTCAACTGTTCCTCAATTTGAACTTGTTCGCCTCGCAATACAGCACTCGAAGGGCTAGCGACCAATTCCTCCTGAACAACCTTCAAACGTTCAGACAATGCCGAGCGCAATACCTCATCCGTTTGATCTAAGGCACTGAAGCGCTGCTCTTCTGAATATGAACTGTTCGATTTTACCTGTTCTACATCAGAAGCATGGCTATCAATGAGCAATTGAGTGGACGAAATAATTGGTTTCACATCGGTTTCTGCATCCACTTTTTTCTCATTCGCCTTGATCGATTCGGTACGCGTTTGAATGCGGTCGGATGCCGCTGTTTTTAAGTTACTTAGTGTTACTTGTTTTGCACGAAGCTGATCATTTTCAGGTTGACGTTTCAACTCATTTTCCACTTGATTCAGCGCCTGATCAATTTGGGCGATAAATTCTTCGTCACGCTGAACTAAAGCCAATAGTTTTTCCTTTTCGAGTAATGTCGACTTCAACTCAATTTCATTTACGTCAGTTTCATAACTCGGATCAATTGCCAACTGGACTGCTTGCGGATCTGAAGGCTCAACGTTCTCTTTTGTTTCATTCACTAATTGATCGTTTTGATCAGTTGATTCATTTTGTGGCTCAGTAGATGTAATTTTTCCATCCTTTAATTCAGGATTATTTTTTATCAACTCACCAATTTGCTGATCGACAAACGCATGTAAACTCGAGGAATTGGTAGAATTCGTTGCGGACAGCTCTTTTAAAACTTCTTGGCGCGTAGTTGTAATTGAAGTACTTTGGGAATCCGTTGCTTTTTGAATGACCGTTAGTTCGGCTTTTAGTTTATTCAATTGATTGGTCAGCACTGTCTCTTTGGGCTCAGCAGCTGCTATTTCTTCTTCCAGCAATTGAATTTCTTCCTTCTTATTATCGATAGCTGACTGAATGGTCGGTTGGTCTTTTTTCTTGGCAGCGTTTAACGTGAGATTTAGCTGATAGACTTCATTTTCTACTTTTTCTTTATCCGCTTCTAAGGCAGTTCGCTTATTTCGTTCCGTTGCAAGTTGTTGTTCTACTTCAACTTGTCGACTCACATTGCGCTCAATGATATTAGCGGATTTATTGTCCATAGTAGCGCGTATGGTTTCACTTTTTTCAGCCAGTCCCTTCCATGCGTCACCTTGTTTACCGGATGAAATGGCAGATTCAAACGCACTTTTTATCTCGGTTAATTGATCCTTTCCTCTAGCAATTTCTCCTTGTTTAATGACTTGATCAACCGAATCAGCCATTTTGATTAACTCTTGCGCCTCAAGCTTCAATTCCTCTTGCTTCCGAATGGCTTCCTGAGCTTCGAGTAATTCAATGTATTTCTCTTGATCACTAGATGCAGCGGTTGATGCTTGAACTTTTGACTTAATGAATTCTTCCAGTTCACTTATTTCCGAGGTCGTTTGGCTCACAATTGCGGTGACCTTTGTTTGCAATTCACTGTTGAAGGTCAGTTGTTTTTCTGCTTGAACAATTTGTTCGGCTAATACTTCAACCACTTCGCTATTGTTTAAGTTCGCTAAACCGATTTCAGTAAGTACTTTTCTATATTGCTGCGTGGACTCAAAAGTAGCGAGATCAAAGTCCTGAACATTTACATCAAGTGAGGAGCGCACACGAATCACTTCTGCCAGCACATCCTCAGGATTATCGATTTGTTCATCAAACAGGTTGACTACACGCACAATCTCTTTTCCGTTCTCCTCTGTATGCACCAGTTGCTGTTTTAACGGTCGGAAAGCGCTTAATTGCGGAACAACAACCTTTGATCGGTATTCCTGTGGGTTATCACCAACGCGAACGATAAACTCATATTCACCCGCTTTTGGAAGGGTAATCATGTAATCTGACTCTTTATTCGTTTGATAAGTCCCTACTTTTTTGCCAGTCGAGCTATTCACCACATCAATACGTGCCGAAATGAGGTTGTCATCGATTTTTGATACAAAATCACCTTTCAATACAGCAAGTTGAAGTGGTACCCGATCTACTTTTACTTTATACACCGTAAGTTTTCCAGCTTCACTTTGTCTGGCCGAAGCAAAATAGGCATCGCGGTTCAGGGAATCGAGCACAAAAAAGAGGTCATCATCTGGCGAAGAGACCGCAAAATCCATGTTTTCTGCCGGACCGAATTCCTTTTTAAATTCGTCGTATTTACTTCTAAAAATATCGAATCCACCCATGGAATTATGTCCCTTTGAAGCAAAATAGAGGGACTGACCATCCGGATGCATGTAGGGATAATCTTCGTCAAACGCTGTGTTGACTCCGCCCTTCACGACCTGTGGTTCTCCCCAAGTTCCGTCTAGTTGTTTGATCCGAACGTAAATATCTTTTCCACTCGATCCTGTTTCACCATAACTCGCGTAAAAAATGGCTTTCGGTTGATTGGGGAAATGGATAATTGGCTGATGGTTATTTTTCTTATCCAGTTTCGTCTGAAATTCTAACGTAACAAGTATGTTTCCTCCAATATCTTTTAAGTCGTATAAGCGAAAGAACTTGTCTGATGCAATTTCTTTTTTATCGAGAACAATGATATCGGTGATATTGGATAAAAGCTGCTTACCGTTCTGACACATTTCAATAAACCGCTCCGTTTCTTTGAGAAAAACATTGTTTTTTCCAGATTTACGGTAGGCAGTGTAATTATCTATTGCCTCATTGAATTGGTAATTCAAGTGTAATGCACGACCGATAAAGTAAAAAATATCAGGCTGAGTTGATGGATCTTGAACAGCGTAATTGAGGTATTTGAGTGCATCTTGTTTCTTAGCTGAATTAAACAACAGGCAAGCACCGTACCTAAAATTGTACCCGTAGTCACGCGGTTGCAAAGCCAATAAGCGCGTGTAAAGAGGAGTTGCATCAACGTATTTACCTGAATTGAACATTTGTTCGGCCTGCTTGCGCATTTCCTGCTCTGATTGCGCATGATAACCGAAAGGTGAACAGCACAGCAGCAGTAAGGTGATATATTGAATGACTCGCACTTCTTTCTACATGAAACGACGCTCGCGTTATTACGTTGATTTCTTAAAAAGGTTCATTTTGCTTTCCTCACCATTCAGCAATCTACGAATGTTTTTGCGGTGGGCGAGAATGACTAACAAACTAAGCACCAAGCTGAACCCAATTAACCATACTGATTCTTCTTTCAATACGAAACGAATGATCAGCGGAAAACAAATTGAAGCGACAATGGCTCCCAATGAAACGAATTTAGACAGCATAAAAACAAGTAAAAAGACGCCAAAAGCGATAAGTGCAGCAGCCGGATGTAATCCAATAATAACCCCTAATGAAGTCGCCACTCCTTTTCCTCCTTTGAATTGAGCAAATAGCGGGAAAACATGACCAGTTACTGCAAAAATGGAAGCAATAATCTGCAATTGAATCGTAATTTCTACTGAAATACCTGGCGAAAACTGCGAAAACAAAACAGGTAATGCAGCCGCAAGCGCACCTTTTACCACATCAATAAGCAGCACAATTATCCCTGGTTTTTTACCCAACACACGAAATGTATTAGTCGCACCGGCATTTTTACTGCCATGTTCGCGCACATCCATTCCATACCATGATTTTCCAATCCAAACAGCTGTTGGAATGGATCCAAGCAGGTAAGCCACAAGTCCAAAAACAACGAATTCCATCATTCAAAAAGTCTCAAAAATTTACTCAAATATACACGTTGCGTGCTGGCTTCATAAAAGAAATTGCGTGTTTTTCTTTTCTCCTCCTTTATTGAAGTCACCGCGGTTGTCAATGCGTCATCCGATGAAATGATTCTTAGCATCCCATCTTTCTTCTTCATTTCGTAATCAAAATAATAATCCAAACCTGGAAATTCCAATTGCAAACCAAATCGATCTCCAGAGGCTTCTGAATATGCTTGTTGGAAAAACGCCCTAATCGGAACAATTTTCATTACTGGTTTTTCAAAAATATTAACCAATGAAGCATATGACGAAGTTGAGATTAACCCTTTCTCTTGAACCGATGAGTTATCAAATGAACTTAAGCGCAATCCTGTTATCGTAAATGTCGACTCCATTGCTTCAGGAAGTTTTTTCACCTCACCTTTTAATGTATAATCCGATTTTATTTTATCCGCTGTTTTTCGATCTGTCCATTGGACCAACGCTTGTTCAAAAGTTGTTGGACCGAAATCCATTGGTTTCAAATTCTCAATTGCGTTTATACGGGCCGCAACATCTTGTAAAGCACCTTTGTCGACTGGCAAATTTATTCGAGCCGTTAAATTCAAACTGGTTTCGCCTGTTGATTGGTTGTAATTAACGACGCCAACAGCGTCAACTTTAGCATCACCATAATCAAACCCTAGATTAAGTGCTCCCTCACCATTCAATGAACAACTTTCGAGGTGCAATGCAAGGAAATTTCCTTTTTCTGAACGGTTCACCAATTTTTCTTTCGAACCAATCTGGTATTCATTCGCCGTTGGATTGTATTGAAGGAATCCATCAGCTGAGATTAAAATCGGATCATCGGCATACAATTGTTTCGATAAAAATGCGGGATATAATGCTATACTATCAACCATTGGAGAATTGCGCCATAAAATTCCAGCTGAAATGACATTTCCTTCCAAGTTTTTCATATTCGATGCCACAGGTATCTGAATATTTTTTGGATCTATGTCTGAAGCAAAACTCATCCAATTGCGATCGAATTTTTCACATTCATGATTCAATCGGGTGGCGCCATCAAAGAAAATGGTTTGTGATGCTGCACTAATCTTGAACTTTCCATAAAAGTCAAATTCCTTGCTTAGCTTAAATCCGGCATATTGATCTACTTGTCCAATGGCTACCGTTTGAAATGATGAATCCACTTTGATCGATTGAACTGTCAATGTCGTTAGCAAACTGTCTTTATCGTAATAGGGGTATTCACCTAAACCTGTAAAGGATCTTCGTGCTTTAATTTCCACGTTTGCTTTACTAAACGTATGGTATTTTGTAATCGCGTTCGCAACAATTTTAGCATTACTAAACGGCTCCATAAATGCGTTTTTACGGATCACAACCTTTTGACTATCTGGGTATATCCGTGCATCTGCAATCGGTAAAAACTCCACTTTTTCACAGAAAATAGAACGTTGTTTCAGGTCGTATTTTGCTTTTGGCGCATTGAATCGCAAGGAATCCTGCTTTGGATGTAATGAATAGAAATTGGTACCGGTCAAATCAAGGTCATTTTCCTCAGCTGATTTTTTACCACCAGAATTTTCCATTGTCAATTCTGATTTATCCAGTAACCACGTAAATCGATCCATTTCACAGGCATATTGATTAACAGGGAAATCAATTCGTGACACGCCAGCATTCGAAATAAATTCTCCTTTTCGTTCTTTGAATGACACGTGTGAATTCACATTATTTGCTTTAAAGGCTATTGGATCTTCACCAGCCTCCGCGAAGGAATTTTTAAGTTGGAATCCAGCGGTGTCTGCGTCGCAATTCCACCTGGTAAATCGGTAATTTTTCGATAATGTGGTTGCCGTTACAAAGGACATCAGCCCATTTCCTGTCATGCCTTTTTCCGTAATTATTGCTTCTCCCTTTAGCTTGGCTTCTGCATTGTAAAATTCCAAATCTGTTTTGGTCGTTGATGCGACTTTCAGCATGGACTTTTTTGGAAAGTAGGTCATCATTGCCCCATCGGCTTTTACATCTGGAAATTGGATACCCGTTTCAACCGGCTTATTCGTAAACTGCACCATTCCTATTGCCGAATCTGGCAAGAACGTAAACGCTTTAGATATGGAAGTCGATTGGACAAACTGTATCGTTCCAGCTCCTTGTAGACCATTATTTGAGAGTATAATTTTATTGTCGTATTTGGATGTTGTCCCATAGAATGGAAATCCACCTGTTGGAGATTGTGTGGAGAATCCAAGTGAATAATCAGGCATTAACTTTAAATCTTCAGCAATTTTAGGGAAGATACCGGCAGACGTTAAGTCTCCAGAAAGTCGAAAGGCCTTTTCACTGAATGTCAAAAGACTATCTATTTCAAACGGCTTAACGGTATAATAAAAACGTGTGCTGTCATAAGCTCCTTTCACAATTTGCTTGTCGTTGTAAAAAACGAACGAAGGATCCGACACTTTCATTTTAGGATAATCTGCATATTTTCGGTTAGATCCAGATCGATTGGATGGATCATCCACTTTTATTTCGCCTTTAATTCCTTTAATACGCGAAGCGATTGGAATTGGTTTTGTTCCATCTGTATCTTTTAACGGCCGAACCCGAAACAAGCTTTCTGTGGATTGTTGAACAGCAATGGAGTTTGTGCTGTACGTGTACAATGCTGAACTTGCATTCAACTCTAATTTCCCTGCATTAATCCAGCCATTAAACTGAACGGAACGGTCTTTTTTAACAACAAGGCGATTGTCTTTAGGAAAAATGACCACATTTTTTGCGTCTGAAAGATTAACAAGATCGATCGATTGAATTTCAAGATCCTGAGTTGAAAGGTTCCATTTCGCGAAATAGGTCAGTGTCCTTCGTTCCTCATTTAGTTGCTTATAACGTTCCTGAATTTCTTGGAGGTTTTTATTTTGCTTGATTTCTTCCGGCGAATAACCTTTCAATTCTTTCGGACGCATGTCACTTGAAAAACTCACATTATCGAAATCCTTTTGTCCAGCTCGACCTTTTACATAATTGTCTAGTTTAGGATTTACTGTGATGATCTTTGCATCCGTATCGTAGGTGATAAATCCATGGATCGCTAATTCCAACAACAATGGCTTAACTTGATCAAGCGAACGTCCAAGCGCTGTTGCCATTTTCCCATCCGACATCACGTACTCGTTTGTTTTTGAGCAGTAGGAGGAAATAGCAGCAAGTGGATGAACAGATTCAATGCCTTGCAATCGATCGTAAAGTCGTGAATCAAGAAAATTTATTGACTCAAAATTGGCTACGCGTTGTTCTTGCGAAGTTCCGAAATCATACGTAAAAAGCAGTTCGTTCTCATCCGTTTTCCAAGCAATTTTCTGTACGTAAATATCCAGTTTATGGTAGGAATCGAAAAAAGGAGATTGTCCGCTTCCTGTTGATGTCCTTCTCAATTCCACTAGTTTTTTATCCAAATCATAACTGAAACTCAGTCCGGCATGTTTGATTGAATCACCCGTTGATAAATAGACAATAGCAGGTGCATTCGAACAGGTAATTTTTTCAGGTGTCATATTGATTTGAGCAGATGCCACCTTCATAAACAATTGTTTATTTCGTGAAATGAGCAGTCGCGCAGGTTCAGCTGTTGAGCCTTTACCAATAAAGGTTGATCCTTGCAAAAAGAACGCTCCTTCATAATCCACATTTGGATAGACATTTTTTATCAATAACCTCTTTTCATAAGAAATGAACTGTGGGAATTCACGTTCATCTTTCCGTAAGTTATAATCAGCTTTATCTGTAAGTTTTCCTAAAATTGGTGTGGTAAAATAAGGCGTAGTCAATAACACACTGTC
>CANHQC010000035.1 GCA_947462695.1 Flavobacteriales bacterium
AAAACGAACCCGCCGAGAGGCGCGCCAAAATTGTTATTGAATCCGAGTACACTTGTTTCTTGATTGTATCCCGGTAAAAGTGTTCCATCGTTCAATGCGTATGTACCAGAAACATTTCGAACCGTCATTATGGCTCGTGCGATAAATCCGGCGACTGGATGCACCTTACCTCCGCGTTTTTTCTCAGCCTCCTTCTTCTTACGTTCTTTTTCTTTTTTCTTTTCGGCTTTCTTTTTCTCCTTTTCCGTCATTTCTGACTCAGGTTTCTCAGGTTTCTCCTCCTTTTTGTCTCCCTCTTCTTTTGAGGTATTTCTTCCTCCAACCGCTTCACGAGCAGCAGTACCCCTGCCACCTTTGCCATCTGAGTTGACTTTCTTAAAGAACGGAATTTTGTTGTAGAGATTCGTAAAGTTCATTTGACCGGTAAAATTAACCGTTCGGTTGTTTTGAATCGTATTTCCAAACTCTGCCTGACCCAAAGGTGCACGTTGCCAGTTGTACGTTCCGCCGTACTTTACATTGGCGGTTAACCAGTCTGTCGCAGGTATTTTATCCAACGGCAAAGCCACACTTAAATTATAGTTGTGGTTGTAATCCATCGTTTCACCAAATGTGGACATTTGAGAAAGAATAGTGTCTTTGAACGCCTGATACAACTCTGGATTTTCCTTTCGGTTTACAGGTCCATCACCTTCAACAAAGAACGACCTATTGTTTGCTGTGAACGTAGCTTTGATATTTTTAGTTAAGTCGTACCCAAAGTTATACCCACGGTTCCAGGTGAATTGTTTGACGTAAACAGGCTGAAATTCATAGTCAGGAACGAGGTTGTTTCTGACTTGTCGTTCATTGTAGTTTCGCATGACATCGTTTGTAAACGACAAATTCTTTGGTGTTAAGAACAGGTTGATGTCTTTTATAATCGCCAGCCACTTCGATTTTTGCAAGAATTTGACTTCTTTAAACGGCTCAAATGGTTTCGCCGTAAATGAATAGTTGTAGTTCAACCCACCATTCCAAAGTTTTGTACGGTCGTAATTGGTATTGAAATCGCGGCGCATGTTCTCAGCATAAGCGTAAGATGCTGACCAGTTACTAATTCGCCAGAAGTGAGGTGTTGCACCTGGCTTTAATTCCTTTCGAACATTGGTAAAATTATACGATTTTCTCTCTGTAAAATCTTGTCCTTGTTTTGCTCGTTCGCGTCGCGTTTCTGGATCGTAATCACTTAACCTGATATCAGGATTATACGGATCGAATTCAGGATTGATAACCCCTACTGAATACCCGTAGAAGAACGGCAATGAGAAACCTGCACGCTTACCAAAGAACTGACCGAGTTGCATTGTAGCATTCATATCAACGCCCATTTTCTCGTTTCGTTGGCGCTCTTGCACACGACTTTCGATTGTTCCCCAGTTAATCCCTGAGTAATTTCCTGACATTGAGACATTGGCGAAATCAGCTAATTGGACTTGCATTTGTGCGACAGCCGCTGATCCTCCTTCACTCACAAAGTCGGTTAATCGCAATTCGTTAATCCAAACGATCGCACAATCTGCCTGACCGTCGTCTTGCCATGGATTGACGTCATTTTGAGCTGGATTCCGAACACCGACCATAATCGTTCGTAGCCCTTGTAAGTTTGGACTACCTTTTACTTTGAGGAGTCGTTTCGGATTTGCCGGATCGATATCTTGGTATTCTACCACATATGAGATATCTGTACTACCACCTTCTATGAGTTCATTTCTTCGTTTCTTCAGGTTAAGTAAATCATCAAATACGATTTCCACATTGTTTTCCTGAGGCCAAATATCTTCTGGAATTGTCGCTCCCCATTGAGTAACGCTCAACGGAAGTTCGTATTCATAATAGTTATCCGTAAAGTCTGTACCTAGGCGAACGAAAACAGTCATGTCATCATTTTTCAATGGTAGAGACGGCAAGACTTCTTCGGCATGAACAAACATTTTTAACTTTTTGTACGTTCGCACATCGAATTGCACATTGCGGTATGCAGCACGAGCATCACCGTCTTGTAAGTTACACACCTCAAGAGAAAGCGACTGTTCATTAAGTTGACGTTCAAACGTTTGCGAAGGGTCAACCTCACGCACAATTCCTGGAGGAATTTCATATTTGATAGGGAAGCGTTGATCGTTTTCTTCCACATTAACTGCGGCTATATTAAAGGAGGTTAAATTCGGATCTGTCTGAACACTTTCGCCTGGAGCGGTTAAATCTTCTAAGTACCTTCTCCACTCCCCTCGGATCAACTCCAAACGTGCAAAACGCAAAAGCACCTCTTCATCGAATCCATTGACGAACATACGCATGAATCGAATGGATCGAAAATCTTGGATTCCATTTACTTTTTTCTCAAAATCTAGGATTGGAATTTTGAACTGATACCACTTTTCTGTCTTATTGCCATTTTGATAGGTCTGAACATTGGTAATGTAATTCTTTCCGACCTGCATATCATTTGGACGCAGACTTACACGGTACTGAAAGTAGCTTTCAGATTCTGATAAATTGTTGTCCTGATTTATATCTTCAATATCCGGTACGTTATTCCCTTGGGTTGGGTAACCTTCCGCATTCATTGTGTCGGACATTTCAGTTGTAGCTGAATTGCCTTCCATTCCATTGTATTTTTTGTACCGTTCAAGGATAGTCAACTTATCCGCATCGTAATCATCGTCTCGATAAAAATTGTAATCATCACTAGATGGGTCGCCTAATATTGCTGCCTTTGCCGCTGCACTTAACGTGGAGTTATTTTGTACCCAATTCACAAAATTTTGGTACGCTATCTTTTCATCCGCATTATCCCATCCGTCTAGTCCAATGTCTTGATTGATTCGGGCATTGGGATCATTGTCAAACGCATTCACAATCACTTGTTGTGTGGATACTCTTGCCCATGCTGTGGTGTCAAGATCGTCTTGGATTGTCGTTCCTGTAGGTGGCAATCCATTTTCGAAGCTCTTTCTTGAATCCGGGAGAATATCTTCTGAAATATTTCCTAAGTTAAAATACAAATCTCCCCCATTATGAACGGAATTTGGATTGACATTTTCAGCGTCGTCATTGTATGGGTCTAATACCCAAAATTGGATGAATTCAATATTCGTTTGTTCAAAATCGTTGGTGGTCAACGCCCGCATGATTCCCCCCCATCGGTTTTCGGGATTACTAAATGTACCATCAGGATTTATAGTATTGGTAGTGTCGTAATTGTACATACCACGTTCCTTCGGATAATAAGCAAATTCCAAAATTGGAATATTCGGAATGGAACCGTATTGTTGTTGAAGGTTCGGGAATACATCGGTTTGATTGACCAAACGCATACGGCTATCTGAAAGCATTGATGGATCATCGCGTATGTGCTGAGGAGTTAACGTATTGTTTTGGTAAAACAATGGATCAATTACGTACCAAGAAGTATTCGCACGTCGAAAACCGGCGCTTAAATTTTTGACCGTCGCTTCAGGAAACAATTGAGGCTGACCTTGAGGTATGGAGGCAAGGCGCCAAGCAGTAATTGTTCTCAAATCAATGGCACTTTGAGAGCCTTCAAAATCATCGATGTATGAGGTTCCGTCTTTATTAATCGCTCGTGGCTGACCGGGAATCAAGTGTGCAAATTCACCTGTTAGTGAAATTGTAGACTTTTGGGAAGTTGAGATTACAGGTAAAAGATCAACGAGTTTTGTGAGAAAAGGAACCTCTGAACGGAACGCAAAATCAACACCAATCACGTTATTTTTGAATGGTTCACTTCCGATATCGACTTTCTGCGTTACCGGTCGCTCCATCATGCGCATCCAAGTTGCACCAACGTTGAGTTGATCATTAAACCTAAAATTATACCGAGCGCCCATTAATGAACGTGCCTGGAAACCAAAAACGGAATTGCTTTCGATTGAAATTTTAATCGGTGTATTGGATTCTAAAATTCCCGTATTCAAAATTTTAACCCTCCCCAAGTTATAGTCCACCGTAAAGTCTGTACCTTCTGTCAGACGTATTCCACCTGCGGTAACCGTTACAGCACCTTCAGGAACATTCAAGGCGTTTAATGGAATGTCCGAAGTTACAGATGATTGGTATTGACCTTTGAAGCTGAACCTGTTCTTACTTGGAATTTGTTGAGCTGCAGTTTTGGTAGAATCGTACAATTCGGTATACGTCACACGATCAATAAACAAAGGAGGTAATCCTGCTTGCTCCAACTTGGTTTTTAGTGTCTTTCCAAATGGTTCAATTGTGGAGAAATAGACACGTCCGTTTCTGGTATTAATGGTTCCTCCATTTTCTGCCCTGTTTCCGTTAAATACAATCGGAACAAAATCAAATACACCATCTGAGAATGGCTGATTGTTCTGATTCAATTTATCCATTTCAAGAAGCGTGACAATTTGCTTGTCCTCTACTCCCTCCAAAGGCATAAATGGAACGAGTAATGATGTCTCGGGATTGTTGTACAACATGTCCAAACGGAAGCCCATTTGATCGACTTGATAGGCGCCGATTGAGTAGACATTTTTCATCATCAAATCCCATATTTTCAGTGAAGGATTCGTAATTGTCGGTCTTAACAATTTAAGCATCAATGCTTGTTGTCCAGCGATACCATCCGTAGAAAATTCCCCTACCTGATAGGTCTCGCCACGGTATGTATATTCGTAGGCAACTGCTAGAACTTCATCATTATTCAGTGGTAGATTTAGTGATATGTAACCCAATTGAGCGTTGTAGCTGTATTCTTGTTCGGTAAGTTTTCGTGCGTTTTCAACTTTCTCGTAATGAATGGCTTGTTGAAAAGGACCAGGTGTTGCAATTTGAGCACTTAAGGCAGTTACGGCATTGGCAAATCCACGGACAAGCGGTTGGCTGGAGGCCCATTGGTATAGGGCGTTCGCCTCGTTGTCTGGCAAGTCGTTACCGATATAACCCCCAGGATTTCCCTCACAATTTTCGACTTTAGCCTCACCAAGATCCGAGAATGCGATGATGTTTCTTGTGTTTTCCGTGTTATTGGTGCGGTTCGTTAACCAGACTTCAATTCGCGTAATATTGATTGTCGAATTAACGATTGGCAAAGTGGACATTGCCTCATCGTAGTGCTGATGAAAGTATAAGTTTAAGAAGTAATGTCGGTTGGTTTCATAATTATCTGCAGTCAACTCAAAATTTTGAATTTGCGCACCGCCAGTAACATTAATTTCAGTTTTCTTTCCTTTGGATGAGGCGGCAATTAAATCAATTGTTGAACGACCAAATTTGAGTTTCGATTTCGCACCAAATAAGGTTTGAGAACCAGGTATTAACGCCGTAGGAAGTTGTAAAGCAACGTTTCCAAGTTCTAACTTTTGAAGAATTTGGTCTTCATCACCGGTGTATTCTAGTTTGGTCACATTCTCAAAATCGAAAGCGGCTTGGGTGTTGTAACTGGTACTGACTTTCAATTTAGTTCCGATGAGTCCAACCAAGTTCAAATTGATCTGTTGTTGAAAATCAAAACGTGTTATTCTTCGTTGACGAACCGGAAGTATGGGGTTATCGTAACTGGATGAATTCACACCGAATGCCAATTCAACGGTACCTTGCGGACGAATAGTGATTTGATCGGATCCAAAGAAATTTTCAAATCCTTTGCTATCGATTTTTATTGGAAATTCGAGTGGTTGATTTTGTTCGGTTTGTTCTTCTATTTTTTCCTTCCAATTGGCAGACATCGACTTTTTACGCTCGTATTCGAGGTATTCTTCCAACGTCATCATGGATGGATTGCGGTAATTTAGTCCAGTACCAATTGTTTCTTTGAAAATGTAATTTCCGGTAACAGGATCATAAACAATGGAAGGGGTTACAGAGGAAGGATCTCCAAGGTCAAAGCTTTGTTGTTGGGTTTGAGTCGGGTCGAAAATAGGTTGAATAGGAAACTGTAACGTGTCTTGAGCCACTGCATCAAAAGTCAAAAACAACAGAACCATCAGCACGAGATATGCCAATGTGGAGTAATAAGTATGCAGAACCCTCTGGTTTTTCAATTTATAAAATTTTCAATGCTCCTTTAATTAGTTGCTCAACAGATTCATCACCTGTGGCTATTTTATCGATTGCTTTTTCCGCAGCTTTTTTATCGAATCCCAGCGAAAGCAAAGCAGTTAACGCATCAAAGCGATTTGTATTGTTTTGGCCAAACATATTTTCAGTGGTGAACACCATTTTGACCATTTTATCCTTCAAGTCAATAATTACGCGCTGTGCAGTTTTAGCGCCGATACCTTTGATACTTTGAATTGTCCGGACGTCTTCTGACTGAATCGCATGAGCAATTTCATCAGGCACTAACGATGAAAGCATAATCATAGCTGTATTCGGACCAATCCCAGAAACAGAAATCAAATGAGTGAACATTTCGCGTTCTTCTTTGGTAGCGAAACCATACAACAAATGAGCATCTTCTCTAACAATTAGCCGGGTAAATAAAACTGCCGCTTCCTCTGAACCGAGTTGGGCAAAAGTGTTGAGCGATATTTTCACTTCGTATCCAACTCCGGCGCAATCGATAATTACCTCAGTTGGATTTTTTTCAATTAATCTTCCTCTTAGCTGCCCGATCATCTTTTATTTGTTTTGGGCATCTACAACTGCCACTTTTACCATGTTAATGATTTCACGTACTGTTGAACCGAGTTGCAACACATGGATCGATTTCTTCAATCCTACGAGTACTGGACCAACCGCATCACCATCAATCATTTGTTGAAGCAGCTTGTACGCGATATTTCCAGCCGATAAATTCGGGAAAATCAATGTGTTCACTTGTTTATTGGCCAATTGCGAAAAGGAAAACTTCTCCATCATCAGCTCATTATTCAAGGCGAAATTGGCTTGGATTTCACCGTCTACTACGAGCGTCGGGTGTTTTTCATGAAGAATTTGAACTGCCTTTGACATTTTGATGGCGTCATCCCCTTCAGATGATCCAAAATTGGAGTAACTCAGCAATGCAATCCTTGGGGCCACCTTGAATTTGCGTATTGTCTTCGCGACATTATTGGTGATTTCCGCTATTTGTTCGGCTGTCGGATTGGTATTGATTGTTGTATCAGCAAGGAACAATGGCCCTTTTTTCGTGATGAGGATATACATTCCTGCCACGGTTTGCACGTCCTTTTCCGTACCTACAATTCTTAGCGCCGGTCGAACCACATCGCGGTAATTCCGTGTCATTCCGGAGATCATGGCATCGGCATCACCCATTTCAACCATCATTGCGCCGAAATGGTTCCGTTCACGCATAAATTGGATGGCTTCAAATTCAGTAACACCGCGACGTTTGCGCTTTTCGAAATACGCTTGACCGTATGCCGTTCGCCGCTGTTCCTCAGCCTCATCCTTTGGATCAATAATCAGCACCTCAGAAAACTCCATGCTGTATTCGTGAATGAGTTGCTCAATTTTTTTTCGGTTTCCAAGAAGAATTGGCGAAGCAAATCCCTCTTCGCATGATGTTTGAGCAGCTTTTAAAATCTTAATGTTATCGGCTTCAGCAAAAACCACTCGTTTCGGATTGGCCTGTGCTTTTTCGGTAATATTTCGAATCAATTTATTGTCTAATCCGAGGCGATTCTTCAATTGCATCTCGTAGGCTTCCCAATCTGTAATTGGATTTTTTGCCACACCGGAATCCATTGCTGCTTTCGCTACCGCAGGAGCCACGTAATAGATTAATCGGGGATCAAGGGGTTTTGGTATGATTTGCTCACGACCAAAAGAAATATTTTTTTCTCCGTATGCTTCAATTACCTCTTCCGGAATGGATTCTTTTGCAAGCGATGCCAATGCTTTGACAGCAGCTAATTTCATCTCCTCGTTAATGGTCGTTGCGCGCACGTCAAGGGCTCCACGGAATATAAAAGGGAAACCTAAAACATTGTTTACCTGATTCGGATGATCTGATCTTCCCGTGGCCATGATTATATCTTTGCGCACAGAAGTAGCATCTTTATAGGATATTTCAGGTTCAGGATTTGCTAAAGCAAAGACAATTGGGTCTTTTGCCATTGAAGCGATCATTTCTTTTGAAACAATGTTACCTTTTGATAAACCTACAAATACATCTGCTTTCTTCATTGCCTCTTGTAAGGACAAGGATTTTTTGTGCAATGCGTATGGCTTTTTAGAATCGTCAAGGTCCTCTCTCGTTGCGCAAATCAACCCTTTGGAGTCAAACATAAAAATATGTTCCACTTTTGCACCAAGCGCTTGATACAATTGCACACACGACATGGCAGCAGCACCTGCGCCAGAGACGACAATGCGCACCTTTTCCATTTTCTTTTTGGCCAATTCGAGGGCATTAATCAACGCTGCGGACGAAATGATTGCCGTTCCGTGCTGATCGTCGTGCATGATGGGAATATTCAACTCCTCTTTCAAACGCCGTTCAATTTCAAATGCCTCGGGTGCTTTGATGTCTTCAAGATTGATCCCACCAAACGTTGGTGCGATAGCTTTTACAGTTTCAATAAATTTTTCAGGGTCTTTTGCATCGACCTCAATATCAAACACATCGATATCTGCGAATATTTTAAAAAGCAATCCTTTACCTTCCATAACTGGTTTTGAGGCAAGCGGTCCGATATCACCTAATCCAAGAACAGCTGTACCATTCGATATTACCGCAACGAGATTTGATTTGCTTGTATACTTATATACATCCTCCTCGTTTTCAGCAATCTTCAAACAAGGCTCGGCGACACCAGGAGAATAGGCCAGGGATAAATCGCGCTGTGATGCATATGGTTTTGTCGGTATTACCTCAATTTTTCCCGGGCGACCGGAAGCATGGTAATCCAACGCATCTTGTTTTTTAATTTTTGGCATGAAACGTCTGTTGAAGCCGCTAAAGATACGAAAATCAATTCAACTGACAAAGGTAGGATTAGATGGTGAATAGGATAAAATAAAAAAGCTCCGGCCAATGACCGGAGCTTCTATTAACTCGTTAGAATCAATTACTTGATTATTACGTTTTTCGTTGTTGCCACACCATTTGAAGTCACAGTAACAATGTAGCTTCCTTTTGCGAAGTCAGCAACTGGAATTTCAATTGTTTGTGAACCATTCAATGCAGTGTAGTTAGCTGAAGTCATTACACGACCTTGAAGATCGATTAATGCAACAGCATAATCTGCATTCATTGCTTCAAATGTTACATTTACGACATCAGTAGCTGGGTTAGGATATACACCAAACGAAGTAGTCAACGCTTCTTCGATTCCAGCAACACCATTGATTTGGAATGCATCTTCTGCTTCACTACCAGTTGGGAAATCAGATACACCAGCGATTTTAACACCGTTCACCCATACTTCAACCAATCCATTTCCGTAACCGCTATCAAAACCATCACCGTATGAATCCAATACTTCTAATTTGTAACAGTCGTTACCTAAGAAAGTAGTGATGTCTGGTTGTGGGTATGTACCGTTCGCTGTTGCGTTTGTATACGTTGGGCTTGAGTATGCTACCGTACCGTTACTTCTTAAAATTCTCCAAGATGTTTCAGAACCATATCGATCCAAGCTTACTTTAACAGTAACGTTTCCGCTGTTAGCAGTTGTTGCTAAACCTACCACTTGAGAAACCGCATTGTTTGCTGCATTTGCATCTGTACTTGTGATAGAGATGTTGATCGTTTGAGAAGACGCTGTAGGCGTAAACTGACCGATTGTTACATCCTGAACAGCATAAGTAGTTAAGTTACCAGTCCAAGGGAAAGTAGCAATTGTGTTACCTCCTTGAGTCGCTGTAATTGTACAAGCAGTCAATGGAGTAGTTCCATTATTTTGTAAACGAACTACTAAATCGATTGGTCCACATGATTTTGTACCACCTTCATAAGAAAGGATAGCTGGATCATTTGGTTGTGATGCCGGAGCCGGACAATCAGCAATTGAAGCGTACAAATTAGCCGCATTCGCTTGACCAACCTCTTCTACGATACGGTTAGGGCAAATACGGTAAATTGTCGGATAGAACCCAATTTCGAAATCGTTATTGATTTGAGTTGCAGTAGCAGAAGCTGGATTAGCCATTGGGAATGGAATTTGTCCAAGCGCAGTATTTGGCTCAATCCAGTTACCAATAGATCCAGAACCGTCAAGCATTGTTGCATCAGCAGTTGCTCCATCACCTTCAATCCAGATAACCATTACGTCATCAGTTGTTGACGCACTTACTCCTGGATAACCAGCAGGACCGTGATTGATATACACATCGTCAAGCGCACCTGTTAGGTGGTAATTCCAACATGGACCACACCAAGTTGCGGAAACATCAAGAATGACAGTGTATCCAGCATCTAGGTAATCATACAACGTGTATGTTCCATTACCATTTTGCCCTGCAGTTGACAACCAAGGCTGATAAGCAGTAACCGTGAAGTTAGGTGCAAAACTCCCTGGAGCTAATTGCGCGAATGAACTATTCATCGACGCTGTCAACGCTAAAGAGAGAACAGAAAGTACTAATTTTTTCATAGAAATATTTTTATGTTTTAACATAAGTAAAGTGTAAATATAAAAGTTAAAGTGCTTGAATGTGCTATATTTCTAAAAATATTATTGGATTCCTAACTTTGATGGGAAATCATGTAGAGTAACAAAAGAAGTCGTTAAGATGGTGAAAATTGTAATTTTTTCAGGAGCGGGAATGAGTGCAGAAAGTGGCATAGATACTTTTCGAAAAAGCGGTGGACTTTGGGAGAAGTATAAAATCGAAGAGGTAGCTACTCCAGAAGCCTGGAAAAATAATTCTCGTAAAGTACAAGAGTTTTATAACCTGCGAAGGAAACAAATAAGTACGGTTGAACCGAACTCAGGTCATAAACTTATTGCGGAAATGGAACAATTTGGCGAGACAATCGTGGTTACTCAGAACATTGACGACCTTCATGAGCGCGCGGGATCAAACCACGTGCTACACCTTCACGGAAATATACGCTATGCAAAAAGCAGTGGGCCAAATCAAGAGAAAGCATATTATCCAATTGAGGGGGACTATTTATCTATGACTGATTTATGTCCGGATGGTTACCCCTTGCGGCCGCACGTGGTTTGGTTTGGCGAGGAAGTTCCCATGTATGAAGAAGCGAAGGAGATTATTGAATCTGCGACAATGTTTATAGTTGTAGGCACGTCATTAAACGTCTACCCAGCTGCTGGACTTA
>CANHQC010000036.1 GCA_947462695.1 Flavobacteriales bacterium
GTCTATTCGAATGGTTAATGACAGTGCAACGAACGTGTTGATCACTTACGCTAAAATTCCAATCGTCAATGCCACAATTACCACCGATTCAATCACCCTAGTGAATAAAAAGGATAAATGTTACATGAAGGAATCGCTAGGCTTCATTAAAGAATCGTTTGGTGTTGAATTCGACTACAATCACCTCGAAGAACTCATCATGGGCTATCCGTTGGGTTACGATACATCACAACGGTACTTTAAATTAAATGAACCTTTTGATTATACGATTTCATCTCACAAAAAAAGAGAGTTGAAACGACTGGATAGGCAACCATTAAAAGAAAGCAGAGAGAATGTGATCGTGAAGTACATTTTAAATGATTCACTTAATGCATTGCGTGGAATGATCATTGAAAGTCCGGACGATACCACAACTATTGTGGTGAATTACCTTGAACGCATTGCAGTTGATCGGTATATACTTCCGAAAAAAGTAAGTTTAACTATTACGTCCCCTAGAAATACCATTCGAATGGTATTGGATTATGAAAAAATAGAGGTTAATAATCCCCAACCATTGTATTTAGTCATTCCTGAAGAATATGAAAAGTGCCCTTAACATTGGTTTTGCTATCCTGATGGTATTGCCTTGTCTTGTCACCGCACAATCGACAAGTGAAAAATTAAAATCGGAACAAAAACGGCTTGAAAACAAAATTTCTAGCACGAAATCGTTACTCAATAAAACACGCTCCATTAAGGAGAAATCGTTAGGTGAACTTCAGTTAATCGAAAATCAAATTCAGTTTCGCGAGCAGCTCGTATACAATTTTGATAACCAAGTGCGCGGTGCTGAAATGAAAATGGCACAAAAAGACACTGAAATAAAAGAGCTACAGGCACGGATGAAGCGCTTGCGTTTGCATTTTAAGCGCTTACTTCTATATGCCTATAAGCACAGAAATAAATTCGGGCGAATGATGTACATTTTCTCGGCAAGTGATTACCATCAGGCATTCAAACGAAGCGATTACTTGCAACGCATTGCTGAAATTCAGAAAAAGCAGTTCTTAATGATTCGCCAACATCAAGGATTAATCAAGGAAGAACTTAAAACAATTGAACTGGAACGTCAATACAAACTAAATCTACTTACGGAAAAGCAACAAGAAAAATATGCCATAGAGCAAGACAAAAAACGACAAGAAGAAACGTATAAAAAACTCAAACAAGAGGAATCCAAGTTGAATACACAATTGCGTGAAGATGAACGAAAAAAAGAAGTCCTGAAACAACGCATTTCTGCCGCGATTAAAAAAGAAATTGCTGAGGCAGAAGCCAAACGTAAAAAAGCAGAAGCAGAAGCCGCAAAAAAGAAAACTTCATCAACTCCAGCAACTGCAGGAAAAGATAATTCTCCCGGACCTAGTGCACCAAAAGCAACACCTGTATTTACTGAAACGAAAGAATCAGTTGCGATGGGTAAAAGCTTTGAAGGCAGTAAAGGACGATTGCCTTGGCCTGTCGATAAAGGTTCGATAACTGAACGTTTCGGAAAAAATGCGCACCCCACATTAGATAATGTATATACGAACAACAATGGTATTGACATTAGCGCACCCAAAGGTGCGCAAGTACGTGCAGTGTTCGAAGGAGAAGTAACTAGCGTATTGAATATTCCTGGCGCAGGTAAGGTGGTCATCATCAAACACGGAAATTACCGCACAGTATATAGCAATCTTCAGGAAACGTTTGTGAAAATTGGTTCAAAAGTCAATACGAAACAATCCATAGGTACGCTGCTGCCAAATGATGATAGTTCTGTTTCCGTAGCGCATTTCGAGGTACACGTCGTTAATGGCACACTGGTGCAGTGTTTAAATCCGTCACTTTGGATTTCGCACTGATCTTCATAGCCACGAAAACACGATAGCTATTAAGGGATAAACGGCGTTGAAGGTCTAATTTAATTTGCTTTTTCGGTCACCTAACTTCAACCTTAAAGCAATGAACACGGCGCTCATAAACCAAATGGGTATTGACGCTTTATCGGTATCAAGGTAATTATTCAGGATACCATGAACGAAATACGTGGTTAATGATAGGATCATCGAAAGAATCAACACGCGGTGCCGCTTGTCTTCTTCGGGCCAATCCAGATAAAGCCGAATTCCTGAGTAGAAAATAGCAGCAACAACGCCTAAGAACGTTAATAATCCCAATACACCCATTTCGGCAAGTGGACCTAAGTATTCGCTATGGGCATTTCCCAAATCACCAAAGTTTGTTGAGATTATGGTTAAATTATCAGGTTCTTGAAAACGCGCATACTCAAACGCATACGTACCTGGTCCAAATCCCATAACTGGACGTTCTTTAAACATTGCTATCGCACATGACCAGCGGTTGATCCGTTCCAGGTTAGAGGCATCAGTCGATACGTTTGTAGCGGATTGCAATCGTTCACCAAATTCCTCTGTAGTATGTTCCTGCTTATTGCGCTCCAATTCCATTTGGATACGGTCCCAAGATATCAATAGTAAGGTACCCAAGGTAAGCGTTACTCCGGCTATGATGGAAAATTTAATGCGTAACCGAATGAGAAGCCAAACACCTAATGCGGCAATAACACTTAACCATGCGGCTCTGGTATACGAAAAATAGAGTCCCGTAATAATAATTACAATCATTCCGATTAAAACAGCTTGAAGCAGCGGTGTATGAATCTTGCTTCGAAACAATCCGATTGATAGCGGTAAGGAGAGTGCCACAATAGCACCGTAAATTGTATGGTCTTTGAAGAAGGGCCACATTACCCAATGGCTCTCTTTTTCACCGAAACGGTAGCTGGCGTGGTGAAAAACAGTAAACAATACAACAATGGTCATGCCCAGTAGGAACAACCAAACAAACCGTTCGATGGAAACAATATCTTTTAGAAAATAAGTGCCAAAAATGAGGATTGGTATAATAAACCAGAGTTTCGCTAGTAAGAACTTTAACGATGTGACTGGATGGGCGCTTGTGATGCTCGTTATTAAAATCCAAAGTACGTAAAATCCTACCGTCCATATAATTGGATGTCGCCAAATGCGCTTATCTAAAAAAGGATTTTTCAATTGCATCCACACTAAAAGAAACATGATGCCAAAAAGCAGCGGTTCAGTAGGAACGAATAAGCCAAATCCGGAGGTCCATTCTTCAATGTTGATGGAGAGTGGTGCGAGCAATCCTAAACTTAAAAAGGTAAGTTTTGGATGATAAATAGCCGCGTAAATAGCCATTAATCCTAAAGGGAAAAGGCTGAAATAGGCTTTGTCTGTCCAGATTAAAAAAATGCTGACTGCAATGTAAGCCAACCCGGCACCAAAAATAAGTAGGTGTTGTCGACTCATCGTATGATCAACCGATTTTATTCAACTCACGGATTCGATCACTGATCAATAATGCAAATACCGTGAAGAAAAAAGCACCGAATGTTCCTAACAATACAATAATGAGGCGCTTTGGTTTATCTTTTTTGTCTGCTACAACGGCGCGTTCAACGACAAATTTATGGCTAAACTGTGCATTTGCATCCGATTCAGCTTGTTCATAAGCTACCCTGAATTCCTCAAGTTGCATGATTTTCTCTTCAAGTATCGTTTCCAATCCATCGAAGATGGAACCGTATTGCATATTGGCATCTATGGTTCGTTTAATTTCCGCTTTATCTGCCGCATTTTTTGCATCTACGTATGCTTGAAATAAATTTGTTCGGGCATCGAGGGAAACAACACCTAAACTACTAAGCGAGTCTAATTGACGCATGATACCGTCTCGATCTTTCTCCAATTGGTCTTTTTTACGCTTACTGATTTCAAACGCGGGAATGGTTCGCTCGGCAATCATTTGGTTCTTTACCGTATCAATTAAATCCACAATCCGGTTGGCCATAGCAGCGGCTAACTTAGGGTCTTTATCTAGTACATCAATCTGAATAGATCCGTAACGGGTGCGTACGAACAGAAAATTATCGCCATACATTTTCACAAGCTTGTAATACTTATTTGGATCTGATGAAGCAATAGTGTAATGTTTCATCAACTCATATTCTTCGACAATCTTGTCTCTTATTCGAGAAGACTGGAGAATTTGAACCAACTGTTCAGCATGTTCTTCTTCTCCGAAATCCATAGCTGAAGCCTTCGCATTTCGCTGGTCAGAGAACGATACAGTACTTGTTGCTGCAGGAAAGACAATAGCCGTTGAACGAAAAATCGGGGTCATTAATAGGGAAACAACCAGTGATAAAACGGAGGCAATTCCTGTAATGATAAAAATGATTTTACGTTTTTTCCAGATGTAGACCAACAAATGTTGTCGTTCTTCTTTCAACGCTTCCTCTTCAATCATTCGTATTCGTTTTTTTGTTCAGGCGAATTTAATCAAAATAGTCGACCTGTTCTACCGATCAACTCGGTGCATATAACTCGTTTTTTCGCTATTTCGTATTTCTAAATCATTTTTTTTCTAGTCCAACATTTCTTCTTCTTTTGAAGAAAGAACGGATAAGAGGTCCTTGTGGTGAACCAATTTGAGAACGAAAAGTAGCAAGACGCCAACAATAAGCTGAATGTACAATGATGTATTGGTACCATTTAATAGCCAACCTATCAATAGCAAGAGAAAAATAAAGAGTACTAACCGAAAAAAGTCACTAATGGAAAATGAAATTGGCAACTTTCGATGGCAATGTATTGTTTGAAAAAGCGCAGTAAATCCCTGTGTAATAAAGGTAGCAAATGCACTCCCAGTGGCACCATAAATTGGAATCAGTAAGGCATTGAACACAAGATTTAAAGCTATACCTATCAGTGCAAGCTGGTTTAAGTAACGTAAATCCCCTTTCGCCGTGAGTAAGGTCCCGTACAAAAGGCTAAATGCCATGGCGACAAAGCTCCACATCAACCAAACAAAAGTGGGTGATGATAACTGGGTGTCGTTGGTGTAAATCAAGCTTAACAGGTATTCTGCATTAAACGTGGCAATGGACGCAAGAAGTAAGGCACCACCAACAAGGACATTTCGTGAGGTTTGCATGATCTCATTGATTCCGGAAGGATTGGTTTTTAACAGCCGCGAAAAAATCGGCAGAAGTAATCCGGCGAAAATCATCCCAAACATAAAGACAGCATCTAACAATCGGTAACCTTGTGCGTATATTCCAGCTTGAAATGCACCATCAGGATGCCAACGTTCAAGTAAAACAGCATCCATTCGGGTATACAAGGTCATTAACACAACCAATAAGGCATAAGGGTAACTTTTTTTCAGAATTGCCAACGAAAACATCCACTGCAATCGAAATTTAGGCATACCTATCTTTTGAATAAGTGTAGCAAAAGCGGCTAAAAATGTGACCCCATAAGCTGCTGTTTGTGACCAAACGAACCATTCGAGTTGAAAAGGAGATTCTTCAGAAGAATAGAGAAGTAAGGCGCCGCAAATGGCAATCAACACTAAGCGATCAAGTATAGAAAATACAGCGTCGACTTTGAAAAAATGCAAGCCGCTAAAATGACTCCTGAAATAAGAGATGAATGTGACAAGTAACTGATTGAAGATCAGAACGAGCAATAGAAGTAACTGTTCACCTTTATATCCAAAACCCACACCAAGTGCCAAGGTTAGGATGGCGTAAAAAAGAAACAAAATTAACCTGAAGCTGAACACTTTTGACAGGTACTTACTTACAGATTTTGGGTAACGTGCAATTTGCGTTGTTGTGTAATTATTGATCCCCAAATCCATAACTATGACGAGGAGATACGATAAGTTAAGCAGTGAAAAATACAACCCGTAATCCTCCGTTCCTACTCGATTTTGAACGTTCGCATCAATCCCAAAAATAGCAACGGGCTTGATGACCACATTCAAAATGAGCATCAACACCAAATTGGAAATAAAGGTCCGTTTCATGGATCAGGTTAACGGAAAAACGCCAGTTGAATTGCTTGGAATGAAGATAAAATTCTGATACGATCCGGTACCTAATGTAAATGGAACAACCTGACCGTTCTTGACAATATGCTGAGTATATCCTAACCCAAGCAACAAGTCTTCACAGCGCTTGCGGTTTTCATTTTCCCATAATTCGGCATAAATAATCGGTCGATTGGTTTCAAGGAGTATTTTACCTCCAATCAACACGAAATACTCAAAATTCTCCACATCAATTTTAATTCCTTGAATGGGTTTCGAAAAAGACATCTCGTCTAATCGCTTTACCTCAACAGAATAACTGTCTCCTTCATTCCAATCGGTAATACTTTCGTGTTTGACGTGACTTAGTCCTTGCATTTTTGTTTTGCCATCGTGTGGTAAAATCATTTCAAGTTGACCTACGGTATCACCCAGTGCATGCGGGTAGACTTTTACGTTCGCTAATCGGTACTTTTTCACTAGTTGCTCAAGTACCTGAAGGTTTACGGGTATAGGTTCAACCGCATGTACAGTTACATTGGGCAGCTGATTAGCCAGATGAAAAGTCATAATACCAAGGTTTGCACCGATGTCTAGTACATCACCTTTACCATTCGTTAAAAGCGAAAGAAATTGGAAGAAATCGCGCTCTTTTCGGTCAAAACGCAAGGTGCGAATCTTGAACAGCGCAAATACGAATAAGTAGGTGCGAAATCCAAGTAATTGCTGTAATATGTACTTTAATGTGTTTTTCACCTGGCGAAAGAGCGCCAAAGGTAAGAAATTAACGGTGGATAAGTGATTAGAATGGACTTTAATCCCTTATTTAATGATCAACTTAAAGCCTTTTCCATGAATATTCATGATTTCAATGGAAGGATCTTCCTTTAGTAATTTTCGAAGTTTAGCAATGTATACATCCATACTTCGTCCATTGAAGTAATTGTCGTCACCCCAAATGGCACGCAATGTCGATTGACGATCAAGTATTTCGCGTTCATTTTTTACGAGTAAGTGAAGCAATTGATTTTCTTTTGTAGTTAGCTTTTTTGAGCCATCTTTCAGGTGAAGGACCCGAAGTTCAGGTTCATATGGAATCGTTCCAACCATGAGTTGTTCATCAGCCGATTTTGAAGGACCTTCCACGCGCCGGAGGATCGCCTCAAGTCGCGCTAATAACTCTTCCATGGAAAATGGTTTAGTCAGGTAATCATCCGCACCGATTGCAAATCCTTGAAGTTTATCTTCCTTCATGGCTTTTGCTGTTAAAAAGAGTATAGGAATTTTTTTATCGAGCTCACGAATCTCTTTAGCAAGGGTAAACCCATCCATTTCGGGCATCATTACATCGAAAATACAGAACGTGTAATTGCCGGCTGTGAAAGACTGAAACGCCTTTTTACCATTTCGCGCGAGCGTCACCTCATATCCCTTGGATTGTAGGTAAGTGTGCAATAATTGGCCAAGATTTTCATCGTCTTCGGCGAGTAGAATTTTCGGTTTTGCTGTCATACGTCTTCTTTCATTACAAGGGTAAAGGTTGATCCTTCACCAAATTTACTTTTAACTTCAACATCCCATCCATGCAGATCAGCAATGGCTTTCACATAACTCAATCCGAGTCCAAAACCTTTTACATTGTGCACGTTTCCAGTTGGAACACGATATAATTTATCAAATATTTTCGATATATACTCTTTCCGAATACCTATACCGTGATCCTTAACGCTGATGCAGATGCGTTTATTTTGCCGTTTCAATACTATTTCAATCACCGGATTGTCATGGCTATATTTTATCGCATTATCGACTAAATTTGAAAACACATGCGTTAAATGCATGCGATCTGCTTTAATGGAAAGAAGTTCAGTTGGCAATTGCAAATCAATTTTTCCGCCAAGTTGTTGAATGCGAAATTGAGCGTTATTAACTACGTCACTCATTACCTCATTCAGTAACACCTCCTCTTTATGCATTTTAACCTCTCCCTTATCAAGTACAGCGCTTTGTAGAATGCGTTCCACTAATAGACTTAACCGCTTATTTTCATCATTGATCATTTTAACCAACGGGCGAATGTCTGACGAAGTTGTCTTTACTACATCCTGATCGTTTAGTGCCTCACAGGCCAATGAAATTGTCGAAATGGGTGTTTTAAATTCGTGCGTCATATTGGAAATGAAGTCGTTCTTCATTTCAGCGAGCTTTTCTTGTGCGACAATCGTCTTAAACATGAACATTAACGCGACAACAATCAAGAAGATAAGGGTCAAACTTACCACAAAAGAGCCAATCATTTCCTGAAGCAGAAATGCCCATTTTCGAGGGAAATAAATGTGCAAAAAGAGGTCTTCGTCTAAAATATTGCTTGGAAAAAGTTGCGTTTTACTTGTCAGCATCGTGTCGAGTTGTGCACTGTATTCGGCTGGTTTCGGTGAAAATTTGAGTGGCACACCTACGTCATTCGTCACCATAAAACGAAATGTTTTCGGCAAGTGATCGTTCACGATTTCGGTCTGAATAACAGAATCTAAGAACCGAATATCAATGCGCTTAGCTGGATCTTCATAGACATTGTTTCGAAAAGCCTCGACCATGATTTCATTCACGAATTTCGCTTTCTTAAATATTTGCTGCATCACCCGCTGGTCGAGTTGAATCGCCAATTTAATGGAATCGTTGTGGGGAATTTGGGTGTTTTGTTTGTCAAATAAATCGCGCAATTGCCGCACATCTCTTGCCAGGACGCGTTGTTCTGTGGTTAAACCGGTAATGGAATCGTATGCTTTTCCCTTAATGATTAGGAAATGTTGAATTTCATCATTTTCGTATACAGTGGTGTCCTGAATAGAAATAGACTCTTCTGACGATACCAGGTGCCGAAACTCCTGCTTGAGGATGTCTTTGTATTGCCCACTGAAATCGCGATTGACAATATGCATATACCGTCGAAGGTCCTCTGCTTTTTCGTGCCTTATAGCAATCCGCTCGAGTGAAGTGTTGAGGTTCTCTTTGAATTCGGTGTGCTTGCGGTCGTATAATTGTAAGGTTTGAAAGGCCTGAATGATAAGTAGAGCCAGCAATGCAGTGGCAACTAGGGCGACAATTAATTTAACTCTGATCTTCGGCACACGACGGTTTTGAGCGAAATTAATCCGTACGAGAACTGCACGACTTAGGCTTAACGTTTTTTAACAGCGGACAGTGATCAAAAGTAGAATTCACAACAATCCATTTTATAGAACGTTGAAACCTATTAAATCTAAAATGTAGGTTGTACTTTCGTAAATATGTCACTTTTCATCCGGACATTCCTATTTGTTTTTTTGTGTTGCATTTCCTTCGGAAGTGACGCGCAGATTTCTACTTTAAGAAAAAAGACGCTGCCGGGAAAAATCGGAACGTATCAATTGGATTCGTTGTCTATTTACCCGAATTCGTTTTTTATCCGCTGTGGCAATGAACCGCTTGGTTCAGAAGGTTTCAAGCTGGATCATGCTTCTGGCAAAATTACTATTCTAAAAGCGTGTGCCGACTCCTTAACTGTATCTTACCGTGTGCTGCCAATGAACCTGGGAAAGTCTTATTTCAAAAGGGATACAACACTTCTTTATTCGCAAGACAAAGGTGAACGGGATCAGTTTCTTGTCACGAATAACTACTCTATTGCTGATGCTTTTGGCGGATCATCCCTCACCAAAAAAGGAAGTATCTCTCGGGGCGTGACATTCGGAAACAACCAAGATTTTGGCGTGAATTCATCCCTCAACTTGGAGTTAGCGGGTGACGTGACTAACAACTTAAAACTCGTCGCTTCCGTTTCAGATGACAACCTACCTATCCAACCAAATGGTAACACAAACAAATTGCAAGAGTTTGATCAGGTATTCATTAAATTATATAATCAGCGGTTCGCCCTCACGGCAGGTGACTTTTGGTTATACAAACCGAAAGGTTACTTTTTAACGTATCGCAAACGTGCACAAGGTTTAAGTGTCAATTACCAATGGAATGAAGACTCAACAAAATTGTGGCAAACACAAGTCAGCGGGGCACTTTCTAAAGGCAAATTCGCTCGTCAGATTGTTCAGGGAGTGGAGGGAAATCAAGGTCCTTACCGATTAATTGGAAATGAAAATGAACCCTTTATCATTGTGCTATCAGGAACGGAGAAAGTATATATCGATGGAAAGTTGCTTGAGCGCGGACAGGAATTTGATTACATCATCAACTACAATTCAGCCGAAGTAATTTTTACGGCACGTAACCTCATAACCAAAGATTCCAGGATCGTCATTGAGTTTCAATACTCTGATCAAAATTACGCGCGGTCATTGGTGCAAACATCGACTACATTTACCTCAAAAAAAACGCAGTTTTGGTTCAATGTTTACTCCGAGCAAGATGCCAAAAACCAATCGTTACAGCAAGAGTTGACCACCCAACAAAAAAACACACTTGCAGGAATTGGAGATTCGCTTCAATTGGCTCAGATCAACAGTATTGATTCAATTGGATTTTTAGAAAACCAAAACCTATACAAAATGATCGATTCGCTCGGATTTGATTCGGTATTGGTTTACAGTGTTGCTGCTGATTCAGCTGTATATCGAGCCGTATTTACCTTCGTTGGAGATGGAAAAGGTGATTATGTGTTGAATAACTTTAATGCCCTAGGAAAAGTATTCAAGTGGGTGGCTCCCATAGCCGGTGTTAAACAAGGAAATTACATTCCATCACGATTAATAATTACACCAAAAAAGAAACAATTTGTCAACTCTGGAGTCTCGATTCAACTGACACCTAAACTGCGGTTAGAAACCGATCTGGCCTATTCAAAAAATGACCTCAATACCTTTTCTTCCATTGATTCAAAAGATGACGATAGCTATGCCGCACGTGCCCGATTAATTGGCGAGATCCCCTTATCCCGCGACACCATTCCAAAATGGCTGCTCGAATCAAAGGCTGAAGTTGAGTTTCTTGATCGGTTTTTTAGTCCAATCGAACAATACCGTGCAGTGGAATTCGATCGCGACTGGAACACCAGAAACAAAGGGTATTTTGGAAATCAGCTGGCTACGACATTGGGGACCAATTTTAAGCACAACAAGTTTGGGAACTTAAATGTAGAAGGACAGCAATTTAGTATCGGCAATGATTACTTGGGAATTCGCGCTGCAACGAATGGCAAATGGAACCAACGTGGATTTCAAGCGCAATGGGATGGCAGCTACCTGTCTTCTTCAGCTGAAAA
>CANHQC010000037.1 GCA_947462695.1 Flavobacteriales bacterium
GAAAAAACCTCCTCCATCGCTATCTTCCACAGGGGTTCTGAATCAATCAATACGCCATCCATATCAAAGATGACCGCATCGTAATTTGTTAATTTAGGTGTCATTTTATATGTACTATTTCCATTTTAGAGTTTCGGTGAAATATGGTTCGTTCTGAAACAACATACATTCGTTGCCGATCATCAATTGCTACTCCCTCGCGTTGTCGCCAACTGTGAAAATGTTTCAGCAAGGTTACTTTACCTTCATTTATAAGATAAAGTTTTTTGTACGTCAACAATACAGTTGAAGTGCTCAATGAACAGCTTCCAGTAACTGCGTCTTTCATCCACCCGCCTCTGCCTATAAAGACCCCGCTAGACAGAATCAACTCACTTGTCCCTTGTCTCCATTCCAATTGATAGCTATACGTTTTTCCGTGCCACGGTTTTGCGCGGGATTTAGAATAAACCCACAATTTACCATTCTCCCAATTCATTGCTTCAAAATCGAAGTCACGTTTGTTCTTTGAAAGTGGTCTTTCAGGGTATGGAATAGTCACTGTGCAAGATTCAGCAACTATATCACTAGAGGTTGAAGCCTTTTGGAGACTAACTTTATACACTTGAATTTCATTGCGGTCATTCAAGTTATTACCACAGTCAGCGATGTAAAGGTTTCCTTTTGAATCGTGCGTGATGCTTTCCCAATCCACGTTTACTGCATTGGTAATAAGGCACCGATGTGTGATTTTTCCCGTTGTATCAAGAAAAAAAAGCATCGGCTGATTTCCACCATCATTAATTGCCAGCAATTGACCTTGGCACCAGGTTAAGCCCGATACTTCATTTAATTCAGCGGTGAGATTGATTTTTTGTGCGGAAAGCATGTACGTGTGTAAACACAAAAAAAGCTGTAAGAACCTGAACACCTTTTGGTTATTCATTGACAATTCTGACAATTTCTATTCGTCGATCGGAAACTTCCTCAATGATGATAAGTTTATCATCAATTTCTACCTGATCACCTTTATCAGGAATGGACTCTAACTGATGGATAATCAATCCACCCAGCGTTTCGTACTCTTCGGATTCAGGCAACTGAAAATCGTACGTTTTATTTAGGTAGTCAATCGCATGGCGCGCTGAAAACCGAAATTCACCGTCATTGACTTGTTCCTCGAGCAATTCTTCCAAGTCGTGTTCATCGTCAATTTCACCGAAAATTTCTTCGATGACGTCCTCTAGTGTAACCAATCCCGCCGTTCCACCATATTCATCCACAACCACAGCAATATTTCCGGATTGTTTGGCAAATAATTCCATGAGTTCTTTGCCCGGCATTGCAGCGGGAACAAATGGTAGCGGTAATAAAATTTGCTTAATTGACTCTGGTTTTTTGAACAGTTCAAAAGAGTGAACGTATCCGATTATATTATCGATAGAGCTTCGATAGACGATAATTTTAGAATAGCCGGTTGCCAGGAAAATCGACTTTAATTGGTCGATGGTCTCTTCGATATCAATGGCTTCAATTTCAGTTCTAGGCACCATACAATCCCGTGCTTTTATCGCTGAAAAATCCAATGCATTCTGAAGGATTTCTACCTCATTGCCAATTTCTTCATCGTTTTTAATCCGATTGGAAATGTCATTCACAAAGTGTTCGAGGTCAATTTTTGAAAAGACTTTCGCAGAATTTTTATGATCAGTTTTGAGCAGGCGTAAGAAAAAAGAACTCGCGCCCATTACAAGGTGAGTTGGAAGGTAAAGAACGAGGTAAATCAAAAACATCGGAGCAGTTGCAAACTTCAGGAATCCGTTTGGGTTGAGTTGCACCAATGCTTTAGGGAGGAACTCAGACAGAGATAATACAACAAGTGTAGAAATCAAGGTTTGCAATAAAAGAACCGCGGTTGGTTCCGTAATTCCCCAGTTCTGAATGACAGGTTCAAGTGTCAATGCAGCATAAATACCAAAAAGCACTAGTGTTATGTTATTGCCGAGCAGTAGTAGCGCTATGAAAAAAGATTCCTTTGTATAGAAAACCCCGAGAATTCTTCCGTTGAATGTTCCTTTCTGCCTGTCCAGTTCAACCTTTAAGCGGTTGGAGGATAGAAAAGCGATTTCCATTGCTGAAAAGAAGGCGCAAAAAACGAGGGAAACGCCAATGATGAGGAAATAAATTGAAAAGGAATCGCCCATTTAACTCAATGTGTGTTCCAAGTTACAGAAATTTGATTAGACCACATCGAACCCAATATCCTTTCTATAATAAGCTCCTTCAAACTCGATGGACTCAATAGCGCTATATGATCTGGTCAATGCCGCTTCTAAATTTTTACCGTAAGATGTGACTGCAAGCACTCTTCCGCCTGCAGATCTTACCGTTGGTCCGTCAGATTCTGTTCCTGCATGAAACACGATGCTTTCGGTTACAGTATTCAACCCGTAAATCTGTTTTCCTTTGGTATAAGATTCAGGATAGCCTCCAGACACCATCATAACCGTCGCTGCACATTTGTCTACAAATTGCATATCACGCTCAGAAAGTGTGTTTGTTGCTACGCCTTCAAACAAGTCTAAAAGGTCCGAGCGTAATCTTGGCATAACGACTTCTGTCTCAGGATCTCCCATGCGGCAATTGTATTCAATCACATACGGTTCACCTTTGACATTGATCAAACCAAAAAAGACAAATCCTTTATACGGAATCCCATCATGTTTCAACCCTTTAATTGTAGGGATTATGACCTGGTTTTGGACTTTGTCCATAAACGCTGGATCAGCAAAAGGAACAGGAGAAACGGCACCCATTCCGCCGGTATTTAATCCTGTATCACCTTCTCCAATTCGTTTATAATCCTTGGCTTCAGGAAGCAATTTATATGAGTCCCCATCTGTAATTACGAAAACGGAAAGCTCTATTCCCGATAAAAATTGTTCTATAACCACACGGCTGCTTGCCTCACCGAATTTTGCATCGGCGAGCATGGAAGAAAGTTCTTTTTTCGCTTCGTTCAAGTCGTTAAGTATCACGACACCTTTTCCTGCGGCCAATCCATCGGCTTTCAACACATATGGCGGCTTCATACCTTCAAGAAAGGTGAATCCTTGATTTAGGTTGTCTTTAGTGAAGGTCGCATACTTCGCTGTGGGAATATTATGGCGTTGCATGAATTGTTTCGCAAAATCTTTACTTCCTTCAAGCTGTGCTGCGTGCTGCTGAGGTCCAATTACTGGAACTGATTTCAATTGATCGTCTGCCAAGAAAAAGTCGTGAATACCTTTTACCAAGGGCTCCTCCGGACCGACGACTACCATGTCAATGGCGTTGCTCAACACAAACTCACGAATGGACTTAAAGTCTGTTGGTTGAATAGGCACATTTTTTCCGTGCTGTCTTGTACCAGCATTTCCTGGCGCAATAAACAACTCTTCCAGCATGGAGCTTTGTGCTATTTTCCAAGAGATTGCATGCTCTCTTCCACCTGACCCCAATAATAAAACTCTCATCTTTATACGTAGATTAGCAGTAGCGCAGTAACGATTCAAAAATCAGCTTTCCATCTTCATTCGCCACATAACGATCAGCAGCGCGTTCAGGGTGTGGCATCATTCCAAACACATTTTTTCCTGCGTTGGTGATTCCGGCAATATTTAAAACTGCACCATTTGGATTGCTTTGCTCATCTACCTGGCCTTCTGCGTTGCAATAGGTAAATAAAACCTGGTCGTTCGCCTGAATGCGTTCAAGTGTTGTTTGATCGGCATAAAAACGTCCTTCTCCGTGTGCAATTGGTATTTTAAAGGTGCGGCTGTTATCCAGTCCTTTGGTTATTGGAGCATCCTGAGAAACAGCTTTTAAATGGACATTTTTACAAATAAATTGCTGGTTATTGTTGTGTAATAATGCGCCTTCTAATAGCCCTGATTCTGTCAAAATCTGAAAGCCATTACACACCCCCAAGACATATCCACCGCGATTGGCGTGGTTAATTACTTCACCCATAATTGGGGAAAACCGTGCAATAGCTCCTGATCTTAAGTAGTCACCATAAGAAAACCCTCCTGGTAACACTACAAAGTCAACTCCTTTTAAGTCCGTGTCTTTGTGCCAAAGTCGCTCTACTTTTTGTCCCATGATGTCCTGAAGTACATAGACCATGTCTTCATCACAATTGGATCCGGGGAAGGTTACAACACCAAATTTCATCTGTAAAAAATTATTCCCAATTGAATTGGGGCTTAAACTGAAGGTAAAAGTAGTTATTTTCCGCGGGTCTTCCTTGGTGTCTTTATATGAAAAAATTCACAAAAGAGTATGCAAAGGTCAAGTAAAAGAGCATGGTTGCCGTTAACCCGACTGTTTTATTTGAAAATGAAAATGTCAAGAAAAACGAAAGTGGAATCATTAAAATACTGAAACGCTCTATCTGCTCGAAAAAAATATAATCGATTATTCCAAGAATCACTCCTGCCCCAACAAGCCACCACAACATGTTAACCATTTTACGGAGACGTGTAGACGATTTAAGCATACGTCCTCTGATGGCGATCACGCTTAAAATAAACAACAACGTAAACAATATCGATGTTATGAGAAAGTCTACTTGTTTTTTGTAATAATTTGTTGCTTGTTCTAAAAGTCTCAGTTGAATCGTGTGATCTGAAAAAAAGATAAATACACCTGCATACATTAGTGGTATACCAAAACCAATAATAATCAAAACAAACTCTCTTGCCACGAAAGGTCTAACGCCCCAAACCATTACAAAAATAATGGGTAAAAATCCGATTAATGGTGGATGAAACGTTGCTGCTAAGCCTGCAAAAAATGCCCCGTTGAATACATTTGCTCTACTGTCTTCATTTTGTCGAAGTTTAAAGAAAAAATAAAGCATCCCAATCAAACAAGTATGCGACAGTAAAAGCCCGTCAATACTGTAAAATGAGTGGTAAAAACTCATAAGCGTCATATACAGAAGTGAGGGCATGTAATTGTTTCTTTCTAAGAACTCATTCGTGTTGAATATCCAGTTAATGGCAAACGAATTAAAGAAAACGACAACTACAGCTAACCATGCTGAAATTAACGGGGTTAAAACAACTGACTCACCCCATAAGCCGAAATTAATGGTGGTATCCTGTATGTAATAATTCGTGGACGAGTTCATAAACAGGTACACAGCCATGAAAACAGGCAATAAAAGCAGCACTCCGGCGCGATTTCCACTAAATAAACGAATCACCATGCGAAGATAAGGAAAACGATTAAGATGAATGATGGAGCAAAATGGATATTAATGGCGGTTCAATAGAATGCCTTGATTCTTTATTTTTTTCGTCTATATTTGTCCGACAGGTAAAAAATAATCGTGTAACCTTAAAAAACCGTACAGATTATGTCACAGGAAAAAACGCGTTTTTCAGATACAGAACTAACTGAATTCAAAGAACTTATTCAACAAAAACTCAAAGAGGCTAATGAGGATTACACCTTACTTGTTGGTTCCCTTTCGCACAATGATGACCACGGAACAGATGATACTGGTCGTACCTTCAACATGATGGAGGACGGTTCAGAAACGTTGTCAAGAGAGGAAGTTGCTCAACTGGCCGCACGTCAAGAGAAGTTCATTCAGAGTCTTCAAGCTGCACTTGTTCGCATTGAGAATAAAACGTATGGTATTTGTCGAGTGACAGGGAAACTAATTCCAAAAGAACGCTTGCGCCTAGTGCCTCATGCAACGATGAGCATAGAAGCTAAAAACACGCAAAATCGCTAATTCTGTGAAGAAAAATATACTGATTGTGGGGGCACTTGTTGCCCTCATTTTGTTGATAGACCAATTGGTTAAAGTGTACATTAAAACGCATTTCTTCCCGGGTGAGACGCGACCTGTTTTTGGAAACTGGTTCGTGTTGGAATACATTGAAAATCAAGGGATGGCGTTCGGAACCACATTTGGAAACAAGATGTGGCACAAACTTGCGCTCAGTTTATTTCGGGTCGTAGCTATTTTTGCCATTGGTTATTATTGGTTCAAGCAGGCTAAAGAAGGTGCCAAACGCGAATTTTTAATTGCCATAGGATTGATTCTTGCAGGGGCGACTGGAAACCTCATCGATTCCATGTGTTACGATTTTATGTTTCCTTACAATCCGTGTGATGGCTTTAATTACCTTAAAGGATCAGGAATATACACCAATTGTGGCTTTTTCACAGTTGAAACGCGCCACACGGGATTCTTGCTGGGTAACGTCGTTGACATGTTTAAATTTCAAGCAAATTGGCCGGAATGGTTACCGCTTCTAGGAGGTAAAGAAGTCTTTCCTGCCATATGGAATGTGGCCGATGCATCCATATCAACAGGTGTGATCATGGTGTTTATTCGTCAGCGGGCGTATTTCAAAGGCAGCGAAAAATCCAATAAGCCGTTTTTTTCTAAAATTCAACTGCGAAAACGCAATCCTGATCTTCCTAAAAACGAGCAGTAATTCCTCCCAATACTTGGAATACCTGCACAGGATAATTGTACCATCGATTGTAACGCTGCGAAGCCACATTATTCAACTGAATAAAAGCTGAAATTCGCTTATTATAACGGTATTCCAATCCAAGATTGATGTCTGCAATTAAACCCAAAGGCTTCGCATACTGAAGGTTTTCTTCGATCACATCATCTTCCATTGTATACACCAACGCCTTTCTACCACCTTCAAAATTAAGGTCGAGGTTAATCAAGAATTTATCGAACAGGTTGTAACTACCGCGAGCAATGGCTTGCCAGTCAGGCATGTTCCATGCATACGCATTATTCAACAAGGAATACGAATAATACCTACCAATAGCGTCAATTTTCAATTTCTCGTTCAATTGATAAGACAAACTTCCCTCAATGGTTGTTAAACTCAACGTGTCATAAATCACATTGAATTTATTGCCGACGGAATAAACTGTATCAGTGACAAAAAATGCTTTATCCTTAATGCGCGCAAAACTTGCTCCAATATTAAAGCTCATTTTCTTCGAAAGGGTGCCTTTGAATCCACCATAAAAGTCAATCGTCGTATTTTCATTGCGCAACTGCACATTGCTTAAAACAAACTCGTTTTGTTCTGTCAACGATCGGAAGGTCGTTTGATTCAACCCGCCTTTTAATCCAACGTATGGAATAAACAAATCGTTAAACAAGGAATATTTAATCTCAATCGCCGGATAAACGTAAACGCGCGTTACTGTATTTACATCGACAGCAAGATCAAGGCCAATAGAAGCTTTAAACCGGTTATTCATCATGAAGGATGTGATGTGTGGTTTGAGGTTAATAATCGTGTTGTTTACCACTAACCCTGTATCTAACCCTGTATTCAATGTGTCACCAACATCTCCATACTTGTATCCGTTGTACCGCACGCCCATATCGACACCGAAAAGTTCTTTACCAAGACGGTACGTTCCACTTCCGGATATACTTACCTGATTTTCTTTTGCTCTCCATTCAAATAGCGAATCAATCGTTGGTTTTTTAGAATTGAAATGGCTGTATGATAAGCCAACCTCATAATTGAATTTGGCACTGTCTTTTTTGTGCGAGGAAAAAGTGATGTCTCCGCCGATGTGCTGATAACGTTGAGCTATTGATTCCCTGTCGACTGAATCTGTTGGTATTTGCCAACCGTAATAATGCAATCCTTGATTCCCATAAAAAAGCTTCGACTTTATTGAATAATTCTTTTCATTCAAGGAGCCGTTTGCTTCTACACGGGTACGGTCAAATTGTGCGGGGGCGTAATTTTCAAAATTGCCGAAAGAACTCAAATGTTTTGCGTGTATTCCATAGACATATTTGCGTGACCGTTTTGAATCGAAATACACTTCACCAAGTGGCATTAGTTCGCTTCCTATTCCCAGTTTTACATAGCTGTGATACAACTGATTCAACTTTGGTTCTGTTTTTATGGTCGCTGGAGTAATAGACTCCAATTGGATTGACGTGGGGTATTGTAGCACAAGTAATGGGTATTCGATTACTTTGGTTACGAAAGTGGTATCAATAATGCGCGGACTTTCAACCATTCGAAAAGCTGGCTCAACCGTACGATTCCCTACACCGATTAATTGCACTTCATCTTGTGCCCATGCGTTCAGCACGGTGAGGCAAGAGATGAGTAATATTCTTCCTTTCATCATATCGCTTATTGTTCGTTGACTTCAATGACTGTTTCTTGCTCGCTCTCGACTTTTTTCGGAACAGCTTTCAATTGATTCAGTTCGCTTTTCAATTCGTTGGCATCCGATAAAATTCCATCTTCCTGATCTGGGTAATGATCAAGTACAGAATTCAATGTCTGTTCAGCTTGTACATAGTCTTTTTGAAGCATTAATACCCTTGTCTGTAACAAAAGTGCTTTGGCTACCCAATAGTTGTAGCTTGGTTTCATTTTAACCAACTCACGTATTGTAGCATCAGCTTTTTGTAAGTCATTTTGTTTGACATACATTTCTGCGATGGTATACTTAGCTTCTGCAGCAAGTGCTGTTGTCGAATTTTTTACAATCCATTCCAATGACGGTCGCGCTTTATCAAAATTACCCAGGTTGAAATTGGCCAGTCCTTGGGCATATTCAGCTTCGAGTCGCAACGTGTTGTTTAGCTGGCTGTTTTGCAATACTTCTGCTGCACGTACGGCTGCATTTTGCCACTGTTCTGTGAGTACATAACACCTCATTAATCCAAGTTTTGCATTAAAGAGCGTAGACGGTTTAGAAGTTACCTTTTCAATGCGTTCGTAGCCCGGAATAGCCTCGTTAAATTGACCATTGTTGTAATAATGAGCGGCTACATAGGTTGCGGCGTATTCCGTATAAGATGAATTTGGCCCTTCTAATAATTTGTTCAATTCCTGTACAGCTTTATCTTTTGACTGGGTTGATAAATGAGATTTTGCTAAGTAATAGCGGGCTTCAGGAGCGAAAGTTCCTTGAGGAAAACGATCTAAGTACTTTTCAAAATTAGGAATGGCTACATTGAACAAACTGTCTTGGTAAGCCTCGATAGCAGGTGAATAAAACATGCTTTCCTGTTCATCAGTTGACACATTTGCGCATGTGTATTCCACCGCCAACTGGCTCGCTTTTTCTGGTTGTTTTAGTGTGGTATAAACCATCATCAATCCACGAACGATCTTTTCACACACTTTTTTATCTTCACTGTATTCCAAGAGCAATTGCCTGTATGCGCTTTCTGCTTTAGCATATTCCCACTTCTTGTAATAGATGTCAGCCAATTCGATTTTTGCATCAAGCACAAGATCCGTTTCTGGATAGTCTTCAACCAATCCACCAAAATAACGCATGGCATTGTCGTAATCCCCTTTAAACTTATAACTGTGCGCGACTTCATACATCGCTTGAGGAATGTATTTTGAGTTCTTATAGTTCGTTAGCAACTGGACAAGGTGATTTATTTTTTGATCTTCTTGACTTGAATAGCCATACGATTTTGCCATATAGAAAAGAGCTTGGTCCTCAAATCCTGATTTCAACTTGAGCGCCTCATTGTATTGTTTAATCGCATTTTCATTTTGGGTCGTCATGTAATACCCGTTTCCTGCGCGCATGTATGCATCAGCCAACTTATTTTTATTCGTTACCGGCGTTTGGCAATATATACGAAACGCTTCTATTGCTTGAGGAACGTCATCCTTTTTCATGTACGCGTATCCCATATTGTAATACGCATCCGGCTTCAATCCAGAAGCTGTTGCGCCAGGCATACCCAAAAAGGACTTAAATGATTTGATTGATTTATCCGTTTCTTGTTGCCTGAATTGGGCCTCTCCTATCCAAAATAGTGCTTTGGCTGAAATAACAGGGTCAACAGGATAACGGTCAACCATTTCAAAATACTTTATGGCATCGGCATATTTTCCTTTTTGAAAGACCTCTACTCCTCTGTTAAACGCAACCAATTGATACGCTGTTTTAAGGGTGTTGTCCTTGTTTTTTATTTTATCAAGTGAGGCCAACGCTTTATCGTAATTGTTTGTCGAGGTGTACACGTTGACCAGGTATTGATTCACATCACTAATGCGCTTTGAATTCGGAAATTTGGTTAGGAAATCTTCAAGGGCTACAACCGCCTCATCAAAAGGGTTAATATCCAACTTATAGGAGAGAACTGTATAGTTGTAAAGGGCATCCTCTTGTAGTGCTAAATCTTTGTCAATTTTTGAAGCCTCTTCAAAAGCGGCACGTGCAGATAATGAATTGGAGAGTTTTAAATACGCATCACCCATTTGGTAATAGGCTACTTGAGCTAAACTGTCCTTTGTGCGAACTACCTTATCAAACAACTTAATGGCCTTCAGGAAGCTTCCTGATTTATAATACGCATAACCAAGCTGGTAATCTTCTGTGCGGGAAGTGTTCGATTTTGCATTGTACGCTTCCAGGTAAGGAACGGCCTCTTTGTAATTGCCTGTTCGGTAATAGGCATCACCAATAATGTGATTCAAATCTGTCTGATTAACCACATTAGATGAATCCATAATTGATGGTGCATATGCAGTGACCTCATCATATCTACCTTGTAAATAATAGATTTGAACAATGTAATAAGGCACAACTTTTGAAAACCGTTCATGTGATTTCAATTTCAAAAATCCATCAAGGGCCACCTGATAGCTTTTATCGTTGTACGCAATATGAGAAAAGTAATACAACGCAGGAGCAGCATACTGAGAGCTGTCTTCTTTTACCTCAAACAAGGCGTTTCTTGCCTCTGGAAATTGGGCCTCTTGGAAATGGGCGTATCCCAATTTAAACCAATACTCACTTCTATTTTCCTTGTCAACATCTACAGCCTTCATTTTTGTCCACCAAACCAATGCTTCTTTAAAGTCTTTCTTTTGGTAGTAAAAATTACCGATTTTAAAGAAAATCACGTGTTTGTAAATACTTTCTGGGTAACGTAGGTTGAAGTCTTCTAAAAGTGGAATAGCGTCGTTATTGAAAAGCTCTAGTGCCGAAATCCCCTCGTAATAATAGGCTTTGATAAGCTGTGGATCGTTCAAGTTGCCGCGAAAGTGTTTAATAAACTCGCTAAATTCTATTCTCGCAGCAGCAAATTGTTCTTTTTGAAACAGTTCCTCTGCACGGTAAAAATTCGCGTATTCACTATTGTACTTCTCAGTGGTTTGGGA
>CANHQC010000038.1 GCA_947462695.1 Flavobacteriales bacterium
ATGGTATTAAATAGGGTTTGGATAGGTATGTTTCTCATTGCAATGACAATGGGGTTTTCAAAATTGATTTTCTGGCAAGACACACATGTCCTTCAGTCTATGATGGATGGACTATTCGATGCGGCAAAGAACGGTTTTGAACTGGCACTCTTTATGACTGGGACGATGGCTTTGTGGATGGGGTTTATGCGAATAGGTCAAGATGGTGGAGCGATCCAGTTAATGGGCAGGTTGATTGCGCCACTTTTTTCTAAATTATTTCCTGAAGTACCTAAAAACCATCCAGCTTACGGTTCCATAATGCTTAACTTCTCTGCGAACATGTTGGGATTGGACAATGCTGCTACTCCGGCTGGATTGAAAGCAATGAAAGACTTACAAGAGCTAAATCCTGATCCAAAGACAGCGACAAACGCTCAGATTATGTTCTTGGTCCTTAATGCCTCCGGATTAACCATAATTCCTGTCTCCATTTTAGCGACACGTGCCGCAAACGGTTCGACTGACCCAGCGTCAGTTTTCTTACCCATTCTAATCACTACTTATTTTGCAACTTTAGGCGGGCTTATCTATGTGTCTGTAAAACAACGTATTAACTTATTTAATAAAGTTGTCTTGGCCTATATCGGAACGCTAACAGCATTGGTCGTTGGGTTTATAACTTACCTTAATTTCCATCCTGAATCCATTAAAACGATTTCTTCTGTTGTGAGCAATACCATCATGTTTGGTTTTATTATCTTCTTTTTTGTTTTGGCTATTCGAGCAAAAGTGCAGTTATTCGAATCATTTATTGAGGGGGCTAAAGAAGGATTTCAAGTCGCAATCAATATCGTACCTTATTTAATCGCCATGCTTGCTGCCGTTGCACTTTTCAGAACATCGGGAGCGTTTGTTGACCTAATGAATGGAATTAAGGCCTTGTTCCTGTATGCAGGGATTGTATCTGTTGAATTTGTTGATGCCTTACCAGTTATCTTTATGAAACCGTTCTCTGGAAGCGGCGCGAGAGCATTAATGGTTGAAAACATGAGTGTTTTTGGACCAGATTCTTTTGTCAGCAACCTTTCTGCTACCTTTCAAGGGAGCACGGAGACAACCTTCTATGTGTTAGCTGTTTACTTTGGATCAGTAAAAATAAGCCATACACGTTATGCTGCAGCTGCTGGAATCTTTTGCGATTTAATTGGCGGGATTACGGCTATTCTTGTTGCCTACTTGTTTTTTAGCTAACTTGTTAATATGAAGTGGTTTAAAAAGAAAGATGTCAAGCCAGTTATGCAATCTAAGCCACGTCGTGTGGAAATTTTTGCATTTGAATATCCTTCCAAGGTTATTTTAGCATGGGCAAAGGCTATTGAAGGGGATGCAAATTTCTTGAATTTCTTGAAAAACAATGGCTATGAGGAGTTGGCAATTGCTACACATGCCATTTACCTTGAACCAGCAGCGCGCGATTGGCTGACAGAATCAGGATTTGCTCACCTGATGGCTATGATACATGGAGCTGAAGGAAATGAAACTGCGCAAAAATGGTTATTAGCCAACAAGTTTAAACTTCTTTACCATATGGCAAGAGCGATTGACCATGAAGAGGAAGATATTCAATGGGTAAAAGGAAATGCATCTGTAGAATTTCAATTGTTAACGCGAAGTATTCAATCGGTTAAAGATCGAATAGAGGAAAATCATAACGACATTCACTCGTTTAACAAGGATATTTAATCCTTCCAATTTAATCGTATGTCAACTTGCGTTGCACCTCCAAAGCCATAGGTTGAAAAATCAGCGTCGCAAAATTGATAGCGCTTACTTCCGCTAAGAAACGATCGGATCTCCTGCTTTAGTCTTCCATTTCCTACGCCGTGAATAACTACAATGCGTTTCGCTTTTTGATTTGCTGATTTTTCCAAAAAAGTACGGAATGTTCGGATTTGAAAGGTGAGAATCTCATGATTCGTCCAACCACGGTGGTTTTCAACTAATTGCTCGATATGCAAATCAATTTCAGGTATTAAATCCTGCGATTTCACAGTTTTAACCTGGGATTTACCCTTATTGTCTTTTTGAATGTCATTCAGTTCTATCTTCTTCATCGACTGAATGACAGGTGATAATTGATCAGCCAAAAATGGACGCTCAAATCCTGTTTCATCTAATACGTAAAAATAGTTTCCTTCGATCTTCGTAATAATACCCCCGCCGACTTCACTCAGAAAGACAACCTGATCATTGACCTGAAATGACTTTAAAGTACCATTCATAATCCTTCGGAATTGAATCTGAGTATAAATAAACCAATATAAACGGTGAAATGATACATAGCACCCATGTAACAAGTATCAAAAGCTTAAAAGCAACTTTAGCATCTGTTAAAACCGGGGTAATGAGCACTCCATTCACTTGTTCAGCGACAACAGGTTTAGATTCTTCGGGATCAACAGCTTCAACAAACGTTCGTAGCGCTTTGGAAGTTGAAATAACTAAGTCCTTTATTTGCGCATATTCACGGTTGGTTAATTGACTATAGGATTGAGTGTAATTAATTCCGTGCGCATCCATTTCCTTTTGCAATTCAAATTGCTTTTGTAAATTTCTCACCCTGAACCCCATCACTAATCCAAAAACGATCAACCCCCAACTTTCAATGTACCAACCTGTCCCAATTAGTAACAGGGAAGAAATAAAGGAAAAAACAAATGAAAAAAAAGCTTGATTCCGTTGAATTAACTGACTAAACAACTGTCCTCCATCGAGTGGATCAAGTGGGATTAAATTAATCCAATTCAGCAATAAGAACATTAGTCCAAGTTCCAGTATCCAAGATTGTTGGTAACGCGAACTGAAGTAAAGTAAAAACAGTCCAATGATTATTCCAGGTACCGGCCCGGCAATGACAACCCAGATGCTCTCTTTCTGTTTATACACGTCTTTTTTTCCTTGAACAAAAGCACCCATCAAAGGAATGAAAAGCATATAAACATCTTTGTACCCAAAGCGTTTCATCAGAAGGAAATGACCCATTTCGTGGACGATGAGAACAATTAAGACACTGAAGACGAAGAAAATTTCATCTGTAAAAAGGAAAAGGAATGTACTTACAAAAAGAACAATTGAAAAAATCGTTAACGCCACATTGTTTCGAGGTTTTCGTTCTTCAAGTACTGGTTTTTCTGGATAAAAATCGTCGTTGGTCATACATTTAGTTCTTTATCCAACGTGCAAAATCCTTTGCAAAGTAGGTTAGAATACCATCCGCCCCTGCCCTTCTCATACTTATCAAAATCTCAGACACTGCTTGTTCCAGATTTAACCAACCTTTTTCAGCTGCTGCATAAATCATGGCGCATTCGCCACTTACATTATAGGCTGTTACAGGCAAGTTCGTATGTTCTTTAATGACATGAATAATGTCTAAATAACTTAAGGCAGGTTTAATCATAAGGAAATCAGCTCCCTCAAGTGTATCTAATTCAGCTTCGATTAACGCCTCACGTTTATTCGCCGGATTCATCTGATATGTTTTTTTATCACCTGATTTTGGTGCTGAATTAAGCGCGTCTCTAAACGGCCCGTAAAAGGCACTGGCGTATTTTGCGGTATAGGACATGATCGAAACATTCGTAAACCCTTCAACATCAAGTGCTTGTCGAATACTCCCAATTCTTCCATCCATCATGTCCGAGGGACCAATAATATCGATTCCAGCTTGAGCTTGAGCAATAGCCATTCGATTCAAAATTGGCAACGTATCATCGTTTACGATCTCTCCATCGCAAACAAGTCCATCATGCCCGTCTGATGAATAAGGGTCCATCGCGACATCACTCATTAAAACGCTCTCTGGGAAACGTTCTTTTATGGCGTTAATCGCATGCAGGTAAAAGTTGTCCGATGCATAACTGTAGCTGGCTACGTTGTCTTTGAGTCCTTCGTTTACCGCAGGAAAGAGGTCAAAAGTCCGCACACCTAAATTCATACATTCTTCAATTTCAGGTAATAAAAGATCTAGTGACCAGCGGTAATTATTAGGCAGCGAAGCAATTTCCTCCTTCACTCCTTTTCCGTCTTTCAAAAACAAAGGGTATATGAGGTGCTCTGCTCCAATTTTTGTTTCTTCAACCATTGCACGAATGGCCGCTGACTTTCTATTTCTTCTCGGACGTCTGTTCATCATTTAACAAATTTACGCTTTCATTTAATGGCAACAAAAAAAGTCATCCGATGATGACTTTTATTAACAAGTAGAAAATTCAAATTACATATACATACCGCCATTTACATGAAGCGTCTGACCGGTAATATACGTCGACATATCACATGCGAGGAAAAGCGTAGCTTGAGCTATGTCATTTGGTGTACCACCTCGTTTCATCGGAATTGAGCTTCGCCACTCTTCCACAGCCTTAGGGTCAATCGCTTCTGTCATCTCTGTTTCTATAAATCCAGGGGCGATTGCATTGCACCTGATATTTCTTGATCCTAGTTCTAGCGCTACTGATTTTGTAAATCCGATTAGCCCAGCTTTAGATGCTGCATAATTGGCTTGACCAGCATTGCCTCGTTCACCAACAACCGAAGACATATTGATAATCGATCCTGATTTCGCTTTTAACATTGGTCGAAGTACCGCTTTTGTTAAGTTAAATGCCGACTTAAGGTTGGTTGATATCACTTCGTCCCATTGCTCTTCTGTCATGCGCATCAATAACGTATCTCTGGTGATCCCAGCATTATTAACTAATACATCCACTGTTCCAAACTCCTCAACAACTTTATCTACCAATTCTTGAGCCTGATCAAATTTAGAAGCGTCACTTTTAAATCCTTTTGCAACACCACCTGAGGAACTTAATTCTAATTCAAGTGCACGGGCTTTTTCATCAGAAGAAATATATGTAAAGGCCACTTTCGCACCGTGTCTTACACATTCTTCAGCAATCGATTTTCCAATTCCACGGGAAGCTCCAGTTATGATGACGACTTTGTTTTCTAATAGTTTCATTGTGTTATATTTTATTCAAAAATACAAACTGATGAGGGTTTAAATCGATTTTAAACAAAAACTAATCAAGGGCAGCTTGTGAATTAAGGATTTTAATCTAATGTACCGTCCTCCTTATCTCGTTTAAAATTGGCCTAATTAAAAAGGAATTTTATTTTTGCACGAATTATTTTGCCTGTCATTCATGATAGAACCCAAATCAAAGAAGAAAATTTCCACTATTTTATCAGGTATAATTCTTGGCTTACCTCTTCTGTCCCTATATATTTACAATTATTCCTCTTATGAATTTTCGATTCTTGGTTTTGAATTAAAGAAAATTGAACTTGGTCAAAAATTCGATGAGGACACCTCTATTCCTATTCCGACGAATACGCAAAAAACAGCCATTATCAATCCCGAAAAAGTTTCCAACGATTCAACTGTTTTAAAGTTGGAAAGAAAAGATTCAACAGTTACGAAGCCAAGAAAAAGTGACTCCGTTGAATTTACGCTACCCGAACTCTCTAATTTACCAGCAAAATTAGATTCTAGTCAACAACGTATAATGTTAATTGGTGATTCTGAGGCTGGTGGTATTTTTTACGCGCTTAATGACTACTGCGTAGAGAATAATCACAGATTAGACGTTGTCTTCACATGGTTTTCTGCAAGCATCTTCAATTTTGGATATTCAAACCGAGTTGATCAACTTATCGAAAAGTACCAGCCTACTTTTATAATTATTGTATTAGGGCTTAATGAGTTGTATGCGCGTGATATAGATAGACGAAAAAAAGCTGCGGTTAGATTCCATGAGAAACTGGGCAACATTCCTTACTTGTGGGTAGGCCCGGCGAATTATACCGCGGATAAAGGGATTAATGCTGTGTTTTCGAGTACAGCACAGCCAGGCAGATTCTTCTTGTCTAAGGATTTAGTATTGCCCCGTTCAAGTGATCAGCGACATCCCAATGGAAAGGGCTATAGAATTTGGATGAATCAGATTGCCAATTACATGCAATCTTCTAGTCTTTTCTCATTCAATTTTAAACACCCAATAAAAACAGGTTATCGATTCAGAGGAAAAATAATTTCAGCTAATGCTGCTAAAGACAGAGGTTACTAATCATGGATAGACTAATTGAGGATATAAAAGCCTTAGGTGCTTATTCGTTGCAAAAACCATGGTTTTTTACAGAGTATAGTTTTTTGCTTCTACTCGCCGTGTTTCTTATTGGCTATTCATTTTTTCGGCGAGTAAGCAAACTTAAAAACACCTACCTCATACTTTTCAGCTTATTTTTTTATTACAAATCGAGCGGTCCTTTTTTAGTGTTGTTTGTAGGTGTAATTGGCTGTGATTTTTACTTGGCAAGGTGGATGGACAAGCTGAATGGTAACAAGAAAAAACTATTTCTATTCTTTACAATTGTTTACAGCCTGTCATTTCTGCTCTATTTTAAGTATTCCAATTTTATCTTGACAAATTTAAACGGCTTATTTGGAACAGATTTTAGTCCGAAATCACTTTTTCTTCCTATCGGAATTTCTTTTTACACCTTTCAATCGCTTAGTTATTTAATAGATGTTTACCGGAAAGAAATCGCGCCATCCAAAAATCTAATAGATTATGCCTTTTACATGACCTTTTTTCCTCATTTGGTCGCAGGTCCAATTGTAAGAGCAAAAGATTTTCTGCCACAAATTAAACATCCCATTACTATGAATTATGATCTTCTAAAAGAAGGTCTTCTAAGGTTAACGGTTGGATTATTAAAAAAACTTTTGATTGCAGATTATTTAGCCAAATACGTTGACTTAATTCATGATGCTCCTGCCGGGTTTTCTGGATTCGAGCATTATGCATCGATGTATGCATATTCGTTTCAAATCTATTTCGATTTTTCAGGTTATTCGGATATCGCGATTGGAATAGCCTTGTTATTAGGCTACAGATTGAACGAAAACTTCGATAATCCTTATTCAGCATCAAACATTACGGTATTTTGGAGGAAATGGCATATTTCATTGAGTCAATGGTTACGTGATTATATATATATCCCGCTTGGAGGAAATAGACGAGGTTTAATCAATACGTACTTATTTCTCTTGATCACTATGTTCATAGGTGGTCTTTGGCACGGAGCAGATTGGAAATTTGTCTTTTGGGGAATTGGTCATGGTTTTTTGCTTGTGATCCATAAATTAGTATTCAAGAATGAAACGAAGAATTCCTATTTACGAATTGCAGGTATTATTCTTACGTTTCATTTGGTTTCCATTTTATGGATATTTTTTAGAGCATCAAGTTTTGATACGGCTTTCTTAAGTATACAAAAACTGCTTTTCACAATCAATGCAAATGAATTCTTTGGTTTTTGGATGACACGGCCGGAAATTATTATTTTGTTAGTAATTTCATCTGCAATCGTATTTTTCCCCACAAAATGGAAGCAAACAATTTTTAGTAGACTTAATAAGATCCCACTTGTTTTATGGCCATTTATACTATTATTAGCGCTACAACTGATCCTTCAATTCAAGGACAACGATGTACAGCCTTTCATCTATTTTCAATTCTAAACGTATTCTTTTTGTGTCTTTCATTAACGGCACAAACTGATACTGCTGTACGTTTAATTCCAATTCAAAAAAGTGATCATATTAAAAGGAATTTTAATACGGATGAAATTCTTAACGCAAAGCCATACCGAATTATTCATTTTGGTGATAGTCACATTCAAGGAGATCGAATTACCAATGAAATAAGATCCCATCTTCAGCAACTTTATGGAAATGCTGGCTCGGGTGTTATTTTCCCATATTCGCTTACTGGTAGCTTTGGACCATTAGGAACGAAAAGTTCAATAAAGGGTGGCTATTCGTATTCATCCCAATTAAAAAACGCGTCTAATCGACCAATTGGGATTATGGGCTACGAACTCTCATTAACCAAAGGAGCAGAATTCACAGTTTCTTTCTCTGATAAATTCAAGGGTAAAATCACAAATGAAATGGTTGTTTGGATCAACTCGAATTCAGACACGCTTAACCTCACTTTTAATCATGGAAAGTATAGTGTGGATTGCCTTCGGCTTCAAAGAGGAATTCGAAAATACCACATCACTTCCGATGAGCAAATTGATACGTTGATCTTTCAAACGAACGATGAATGTGCGTTGTGGGGATTCGAATTTGTATCAAAAGAAGGATTAATCTACCAGCAAAATGGGGTAGTTGGTGCTCAATTCACTCATTTAATTAAACATGAAGAAGATGTTTTGTTACAACTTAAAGAGTTGAAGCCTAATCTTCTGCTATTCTCATATGGTACAAATGAGTCCTATTCGAATCTTGATACTGTTAAGTATGAAAATACAGTGGAAAATTTTCTCAGAAGACTTATGACGGAGCTGCCAGATGCAAGTATATTGATAACTAACGCCCCTGATACGAGAAGTGCTGGCCGAATACCATCTAATGAATTAGCAATCAATCGAATATTAAAACGTATTAGTGAGGAATTAGGACTTTCGTTTTACGATGCTAATGAAGCGATGGGTGGTTGGGGATCTTTGTATATATGGAATAAAAGAGGGTATTTTAACAAAGATTTACTTCATTTCAGCTTTTCAGGGGCAAGTTTATTTGGTAAACTAATTTCCTATGCATTACTAAATGTACTTCAAGATTCAACAGCATATGTTCAACAGCTAGAAATAGATATAAAAGAGAACTTACCAGCAAAGGAAACAGAGGTAGTTGTAAGTACCGAATCGTCAACGAATCAAGAGATTATAACACCGAAAAAAAAACAGAAATTCTATATTGTTAAAAGTGGTGACTCTTTAAGTAAAATAGCGCAAAAAACTGGTAGTTCAGTGAACGTTTTAGTTCGAAAAAATAATTTAAAGTCCGCAGATAAAATCAAACCTGGCCAAAAACTTTTCTATTAATGGCACTTCGTATTTATGATTCTCATAACAGCTGCGGTCCATTTATTCGCGTCGGCAGCATAACCTGTTGACGCAATACTTCTAACCCATTTTTTCTCATCTGATGAGCCCTTTAGAAGCGGGTAAAACTTTTTACGACTCACCAATTCACAAAATGCAACATAGGAATCTTCTGGTTTGCTGTAGTATCTATATCTGCTTTTGTATTTACTGACTTCGAAATTGCAATTTCCAACTATTCCAAAATGATTGTTTAACCGTTTTGCAACTGTACTTACACCACCTCCAGATTCAAGGTATGAAACACCTAATATCACACATGTTGGGATATTATACACCTTAGAAAGACTATCTGCCAAAGGCCTATATTGAGTAAAAAAACCAACACTTTGACCGTTTGACAAATTGGAAACTAATAGAAAAATAATTACTGTATACCTCAAAATCTATTCAGAATAGGGCACAATTTAAACCAAAAACATGAAATTATCAAATTATTCACGTTTCAAAATTCAATTATTGGTCTGATTATCAATGTTTTTTAGTTTAAATACTGATTTATTACCCAATTAAAACTGAAAGATTTATTCAAAAATCGGTCGGATGTTGAATTGAAAAGTGATTTTTTTTCAATTCACTAAAAAAAAAGTATGTTTCGTTGGATTAATTCAATAATTCGTTTAAATTTGACTCAGGTTTAGTTGTAAAAGGTAGGTTAGGTTAGGTTCGAAAGGAGTGTTTTACACTCCTTTCGGCATTTTATACAGTTTACACTTCAAATCATGAAGCAATATCCATTAAAATTTCAAGTGCGTTATCTCTTGAACCTCTGTGAAGAAAGTTCTTTAAAGACTTAATTAAAGAAATCCCACGTTATACCCACCCTAAATTGGAAAGCAGAAAACGGATATCCTTGTGCCAATTCGATCGATTTGTCATTCCAGAAGTACCCAATGTTTTCGAACCTTAAGAAAAACCGAAATTGGTCAATCTGGAAACCTCCAAATGCATGTAGGTTAAACACCTCTCCGGAGACATTCGTCTGATCAGTTAAAGAAAAGGCGTCAATCATGGGTATATAGGCTGTCGGACGAAATGAGGATTGAACTTGAACATCAATTCCTGTATACGCTTTAAGTTTCTTTGCTTTAAAAAGAAATCCACTTAACACTATCCGGCAATCCAATCGATGGCTTGGAAACGGCGTAAATTCATTTGTTGAGTAGGTAAATCTGTATGTTGGACGAATGGATAAGCTTGAAAAACGCCATTCACCTCCAACTCTTGCTTGATGAAGTTGAAAATTATAGAGTGATGAATTTGACCATGCGCCATTAACAAAGAAATAATTGTCCTTTACGAATTGAGAGGTGTAATTCACGTTCAATGAAGTTGTCGGATTGACATTTAATTCTATTCCGACTGAGCCGCTCCAGCGCTTTTCATTTTTCCAATCACTAGCAGGAAGGATGGCATTTCCGAGGTGGTACCGAACAAATTGATCAGGCAGCTGATTGGTGTAAAATGCGGATACGTTTAGTTTTAAACGAGGACATAGATTAGTAAAGACCTCTGCCCTTCCCGATTGGCTGTTGTTCGCGCCAACCAACCTGTTTTCATAATACAAATAGGTGTCCAATTTTTTGAACCGTGTTTTCCATTCTCCAGAAATCCGAACTTCGGTGGTATCAAATGCCCTTGATAAATTGAACACTTTCCAGTAATCCAGGTGAAGTCCAGCTTTAAATCGGCTGACCTTTCCTAAGTGATAATAGCCTACTCCATTGGACAATGTGGATAGCTGAAATTGATCTGATGTGGCTAGCGAATCGTAATTGATTAGCGAGTAAAGACTTGATAGATCGCCTGTTTCTACATACCGGTAATTTTTAACGCTTATTCCGTTATCCAAGAAAAGTCCTGATGAAACGAGCGTGTCTTTCGTGAAATCAACCATTGATGACGCTGCCAATTTCAACTTTTTCGAGGAACTTTCAGCTGATGTCTTGTTTGTATTTAAAAACTCAAGTGAAAATTGATCAATTAACGAATCGCTTTCTAATCCACCGTTTTGACTTTTTACAGAGCTTTTAAAAACAGAATTTAGCTGAAATATGAATCGATTCCGGGTATGATTCAATTGTGCACCAACTTCATTGAAGGCATATTGACCATTTCGCATAAATGAATTTGATCGCAGTTGATTGA
>CANHQC010000039.1 GCA_947462695.1 Flavobacteriales bacterium
AAGCGTTCATAAATTAAAATTCGATCTGTATTGGTATAGGTCTTCAGTAATTTTCGAAAATGAAAGAGCACAGAATTCTCGACTTTGTGCGCGCGCTCATGTTTACCAAGGTAGCGGTTCGTCGATTTAATTAAATAGTCAATGAAATCATCTGAATTAATCTCCGTATGGATTACGAGATTGAATAACCGGGCAAAGGCATAAATATCCCTTCTTAATTTCGTTTCATTGTCATTTAACACGATGTTCAAATAGGACAACGCTTTTTTATACTCACCTAACCCGAAATAGCTATAAGCTTTATTGTAAGTGAATAAAATCTCTTGTTCTTTATTGATCTTCTCCTCAAAATAACGTTGTTTACTCTCTATTTCAGTAATAAGTTGAACACTTTGCTGAAACTTGCCCATTGTGTGAAGTAAGCGAAGCTCTAAATTGTAGGATGAAGTAAATATCCGCACTTCCATGTCGGTTGAATTAAACCCTTTTAATTCTTTAAGCTTCCTCATGTCACGAATGAGCTGCTCGGCCTGGTTGAATTCATTGCGTTCAATATGGCAGCGAAGTAAATAGGATAAAGTGAGCACATAGCGTTGACCAGAATCCGTTTTGATCCCTTCATTTGAATCAAGTATTTGGCGTGTTTTCTCGAAAAAGGAATAACTCGCATCAAATTCTCGATTTGTTGCCGCACATAATCCTTTGATGTAATAACACATTGATGAAGCCCTTACCGAAAGTGCAGTGTTTTTCTCTTTGATTAAGGGCAAATTTGCAATCGCATCAACTTGTTTGCGTTCCTCGTTGGTACGGGTGAATCCACCACTTCGAAAAATCAAGTTTATTCTGGAGTAAATAACCTGATATTCTGCCAGATTTCTCAATTTCGAAATGACTTCTTCCTCTTCCCTCATGAGGTCATTGAGGTCTTTTGAAAAGATCCCGGACTCGTAAGCCTCCTCTAGCAATTTCTTTTCCCATGACAAAAGCTCATACCAGTAATAGAATTTTTCTGTTTCTTTTGCCAATTGCTTTGCCCTAACCACGAACTTGTCGCATTCTTTATACAGGGCTTTCATGTAGAGTATTTCCACATTCTTTATTTCCTGTTTTAAAATGCTGCTTATTGATTGTTCACTGTAAAATGACCTTAAGCTTTTAAGAATTAATCTGTACAGATGATTTTTTTCAGAGGGTAGGTGTTTGATAAACTTCTCTTTTTTGAACATTTCTTTGACAAGTTCCTCATCATACACTTCAAGATCCTCGATAAAATCAAATAGTTTCAAGTAATTTTTATCGCCCGACTGAAGGGATGACGATAATTTAAAAAATCGCTTTTCAGATTTAGAAAGTGATTTAATCAACTTAAACAATTCAACAGAAGGCTTCATCTTTTTTCAATCTTATCAAAAGTACATTTTTTGAGTTCATTAAAAGAAAATCCCCGAAAAGAATCGGGGATTTTCGCAAACAACAACAAACTAAAAAAACCTCCTAACTATGTCTAAGTTACCGGAGGAAAACCTTTGTTCCTTTGGGAATCATACTATCTTCACTAAATGTTGTGTTCAACTTTTTAAGTCGACTTAAGTATATGGCATTCTCCTGACTAATCTGGCGCAATGACATTTCTTTTGAAACGGTTATTTCACGTAGTTTTGATCTTTTTCGTTTTGGCTGAACAAACACAATATCACCTTCATCCAGCACCTCTTTTCTCGGTGAAAAATCATTGTACCTATAGAGCTGCCACAAACCAAGGTTGAATTCCTTCGCAATTCTCACATAAGTATCTCCCTTTTTGGCAACAATATAATTCACCTTATTCTGATGATGGAACACTTGGTGCTTCCCTGCATTAATTGACTTTTTTTCAGAAAGTGCGTGATTAATAGAAACAGGGATGCTAGATCCGTCGAGAATGGCTAAGTTTTGTTTTTCAATGAGCTGAATTAATAACTCTGCGTATTTTGGATTGGTCGCATATCCAGCCGATTTCAATCCTTTGGACCACGATACATAATCCGTGATTTCAAGCTGAAACAAGGATGCATAGCGTTTATGATCCCTAAGAAACTTGCTATGGTCTTCATAAGACTCTTCTACTTTTGAGTAAACCCTGAAGCATTCATTTGGTTTGTCATCATCTAACGACATTGATTTTCCGTTCCAGTTGTGACATTTAATCCCAAAATGATTTTTCCCTTCACGTGCAAGTGTTGAATTGCCTGAAGAAGATTCAAGTATGGCTTGGGCCATGGTAATACTTGCTGGGATTTTGTATGCCTGCATTTGCCGAATAGCCTCTGCTTTCCATTCAACGATGTATTCTTTTTGGCTAATTAGTTTTCCGTTCGAACAGAATGCTATTGAGCTTAAAAACAGCAAATTGGTTACAAAAAAAACGCTTCTCATAAGGTCTAAATTCTTGGATCTATACGAAGTATAAACAGTTGAGTTACACTTTTTTGTTAATAAGTCATTTTTTCATGTGGATAACCATGAAAAGTGAAATAAATAAGACATTTAGTCAGCTTTAGAAACTCATTCAGCCATATTTTCAGTGCTTTCTTAAATTACCCATCATGGCAATCGTTTTGATACTGATTTAATGTTCAAAAAAAGACAAATATGGACCTGCAACAATTCACAATTAAATCTCAAGAAGTGCTCAATACAGCACATGAACTAGCGGAAGATCAAAAAAACCAGTTTATTGAAACAGGACATCTAATGAAAGGCTTGCTAAAGGAAGGAAAAGATGTACTCAACTTTCTCTTTGCTAAAATGGAAGTCAACAGCCCTGTGATTGATTCAGCCATCACTAAAATAATCGAGTCTTACCCAAAGGTAGAAGGAGGACAAATTTACCTTTCAAATCAGGCAGACAAGGTGATACGCTATGCATTAAACGAACGAAAAACGTTTAATGACGAATTTGTATCCATTGAATTATTGTTCTATTCACTTCTTGATTCTTCAGATGCAATTGGTCAGCTGTTAAAAGATGCTGGAGTATCCAAAACCAAATTAAAAAATGCCATTATGGATTTAAGAAAAGGAGAAAACGTAACGTCTCAGTCGGGCGACACTACTTATCAGGCACTCGAAAAATTCGCAAAGAACCTGAATCAATTGGCTTCATCCGGTAAACTCGATCCAGTTATTGGAAGAGACGATGAAATTCGACGGGTACTTCAAATATTGAGTCGACGAACTAAAAACAACCCGATATTAATCGGAGAGCCTGGTGTAGGTAAAACAGCCATAGCTGAAGGTCTTGCGCATCGAATAATGGATGGAGACGTCCCTGAGAATTTAAAATCAAAAGTCGTTTTTTCTCTTGATATGGGTTCGCTAGTTGCAGGAGCGAAATACAAAGGTGAATTCGAAGAACGCTTAAAATCAGTGATTAAAGAAGTAATCAATTCTGATGGAGAAATAATTCTCTTTATTGATGAAATACATACGCTTGTTGGAGCTGGAGGCGGCGAAGGTGCAATGGATGCAGCAAATATTTTGAAACCTGCATTAGCCCGAGGAGAATTAAGAGCCGTTGGGGCAACTACATTGAATGAATATCAAAAATACTTTGAGAAAGACAAAGCTCTTGTAAGGCGGTTCCAAACAGTACTGGTTGATGAACCAAGCACGGAAGATGCCATTTCAATCTTAAGGGGAATAAAGGAAAAATACGAAAATCACCACAAGGTCCTCATCAAGGATGCTGCTATAATCGCTGCTGTTGAATTGTCGCAACGGTACATTACAGAACGTCATTTACCTGATAAAGCAATTGATTTAATTGACGAAGCTGCTGCAAAGGTTCGAATGGAAATCAACTCAAAACCCGAGGAACTCGATGAAATAGAACGAAGAATACTCCAGCTCGAAATTGAACGAGAAGCAATTAAAAGAGAGCTTGATGATGCAAAATTAACTGCAATTGAAAGGGAGCTTTCGAATCTAACTGAGCAACGAGACGCATTTAAAGCAAAGTGGCAATCTGAACGCGATGTTATTGACGGCATACAGCGAACTAAAGAACAAATTGAACAACTGAAATTTGATGCTGAACAGGCAGAACGCACAGGTGACTATGGGAAAGTTGCTGAAATTCGTTACGGCAGAATTCAAGAAACCGAAGCAAAACTGGATCAATTAAAAAACAAGTTAGTCGAGGTACAGTCGAAATCTAAAATGATAAAAGAGGAAGTTGACGTTGAGGAAATTGCTGAAGTCGTTTCAAAATGGACGGGAATTCCGGTAACAAAAATGATTGAAAGTGAACTGACAAAACTGCTAAAGCTCGAAGAAGAAATCGGCAAAAGAGTGGTCGGACAACATGAGGCAATACAAGCACTCTCTGATGCCATTCGCAGGTCTCGAGCCGGATTACAAGATCCTAAGCGACCGATTGGTTCATTCATCTTTCTTGGAACAACCGGTGTGGGGAAAACGGAATTAGCTAAAGCATTGGCAGACTACCTGTTTAACGATGAAAATGCCATGACCAGAATTGACATGAGCGAATACCAAGAGAAACATTCGGTTTCGAGATTGGTCGGTGCCCCTCCGGGATACGTTGGGTATGATGAAGGAGGACAATTAACGGAGGCTGTGAGGCGAAAGCCATATTCAATCGTGTTGTTGGATGAAATTGAAAAAGCGCATCCTGACGTGTTTAACATTCTACTTCAAGTGTTGGATGACGGGCGATTAACGGACAATAAAGGTCGGACGGTTAACTTTAAAAATACAATTATAATTATGACTTCAAATCTCGGATCCTCAGTCATTCATGAGAAATTTGACGGAGCAAAAGAGGTGGATTACGAGGTTATTGCTGGACTTGCGAAAATTGAATTAATGGAGTTGCTTAAGGCTACAATACGGCCTGAATTCTTAAATCGAATTGATGAAACGATACTTTTTCGCCCATTGACTAAAAAGAATGTAGAAGAAATTGTGACCATTCAGCTGAACAATTTAAAGTCTACACTTCTGGAAAAGGGGATTGATTTCAATTATACAAAAGAAGCGAAATCGTATTTAGTTGATACTGGATACGATCCGTTTTTCGGAGCGAGACCTATAAAACGTGTAATTCAAAAAGATGTGTTAAATGAGCTTTCTAAAGCATTGATTTCGAATACGATTGACAAATCACAACCTGTCGTAATGGATGTTTTTCAAGGCTTAATGGTTTTTCGTAAACCAATTATTGATGACTCAATTGTTTAGGATATACGATTAGAAAATAAAAAAGAGGAACGTGGGAGCGTTCCTCTTCAATTTTACCTAACCTGATTAATCATGAAACCACTCTACGATAATCATCAATCTACATGAAAAATCAAACCAAAATTGAATTTCTATACAATGTACTGAAATTCAATAAGATAACATTAATTTAACATTGGAACAATTTCCCATTTATAGATTTTTTTCCCATTTGTAGACTTGAGAAGATTTTTAATGTAGGGCAAAATAAACCAAATCTTAAAAATACAACATTTGTTACATTGCGCTAATCGAAATCACCTAACTTTGCAGCCGATTTAATTAAAACTTAGCAACATGAGTGTAGCCCTTGGGAATCATATTTTGGTTGAATTTATGAACTGTGATCCACACATTATGAATGACGTGGCAGCTATCGAAAGAGACATGGTCGCTGCTGCTCAAAAAGCAGGAGCAACAGTTATTAACTCAACCTTTCATCATTTTTCTCCTTGGGGAGTATCTGGTGTAGTTGTCATTCAAGAAAGTCATTTAGCTATTCACACGTGGCCAGAGTACGGATATGCCGCAGTAGATCTTTTCACATGTGGTGATATGGACGCCTGGATTTCATTTGATCACTTAAAAGACTGTTTTAAATCGATTTCCTACTCAGCGATAGAAATGAAACGTGGCTCTGTTAACTTATTAACACGAAACGATTTCGATATGTCCACCATGCGTCAACGTGCAAGTGAATGGCGAAATCCTGAATTTTTCACCAGAAACGTTTGGTTTACCGATAAAGATGAGTACCAAGCACTTTCCTTGCGTTTTACTGGAGAGGTATTCTTTGATGTTCAATCCCCATTTCAGCGGGTTCGTATACTAGAATCATACAAGTATGGAAAAATGCTCGCGCTTGACGACATGGTGATGACAACGATTAATGATGAGTTTCACTACCATGAAATGATTGCACACCCCGCCATGTTTACACACGTTAATGCTAAAAACGTTTTAGTCATTGGTGGAGGTGATGGAGGAACAGTTCGGGAAGTTCTAAAACACAGCAGTGTAGAGAAAGTTACGATGGTTGAAATTGACGGTGAAGTAATAAATGCCTGTAAAGAACACCTTCCAACTATCGCAGCAGCCTTTGACCATCCTAAATTAAACCTCATTGTAGATGATGGGATTGCGTTTATCAAACAAGCTGAAAAAGAGTCTTATGACATTATAATAATTGATGGTTCTGACCCTGTTGGACCAGCAGAAGGATTATTTTCAGTTGAATTTTACACCAACTGCTTTAATGCACTTAAAGAAGGTGGAATTCTTGTAGCTCAAGGCGAATCACCCAAGTTTAATGAAAAAGCATTCAGCGAACTGAATCATACATTACAGGATATTTTTGGCGCTACAAATGCTCCCGTCTCCTTATTTTTTGTACCTACCTACCCTACTGGTATGTGGAGCTTCCAATATGGATTGAAAAATTCAGGTCACCCAAAAGACATATCGAATGCATCCGTAATTGACTCTTTTGTTGAGGAAAAAGGATTACAGTATTACAATTCTGACGTTCACAAAGGAAGCTTTGCTACACCGAATTTCGTAAAACAACTTATTCGTAAATAATATGTCTTTTGACCCAAATGGTGTGGGAATAGCCAACGGGAATATTTTTGGCTTTCCAGTTACTGAGGACGAAGCAGATATCGTCATCATTCCCGTTCCATGGGATGCAACTGCATCGTATGGGAAAGGAACAAGTGACGGCCCTAGGGCGATACTAGAAGCGTCTACTCAGCTTGACTTTTACCACCATTCACTTCAGAAAGCATACGAAACAAAGGTGTTCCTCACTCCTATTTCGATGGAATGGAAAGAAATCAATGATCGACTTTGTTTGCGCGGCATTGAATACATTCAATTCCTGGAGGAAGGAGGTAGACTTGAAGAAAATGTGGATTTTCAGGAGACCGTTAAAGAAATCACGACTGCTCAACTTGCATTGGCTGAACAACTTGAAGAACGGGCTATACACTTGTTAAATAAGGGTAAGATTGTCGCAGTCTTAGGTGGAGAACATTCCACTCCATTCGGACTTATAAACGCAATCGATAAGTTAAACAAGCCTTTTGGAATTTTGCAAATCGATGCTCATGCAGACTTGAGAGATGCGTATGAAGGGTTCGATCAATCACACGCAAGCATCATGTTCAATGCTATTGAATCTTGCAAAAACCTGATCAAACTTGTTCAAGTTGGAATACGCGATATTGCAGAATCTGAAGTTGAGTTGATTCACTCGTCAAATGGTTTGATTGAAACATTTTTTGATTGGGATTTAAAGGCGCAACACTACCAAGGAGTTAATTGGCACGACCAAGTAACCCAGATCATTGCTTCGTTACCTGAAAATGTGTACATTTCATTTGATATTGACGGTCTAACTCCTTCACTTTGTCCAAACACCGGAACTCCTGTAGTCGGTGGACTTGAGTTGGAACAAGTTAATTACCTTATTTTTGAACTTGTAAAGTCAGGTAAAAAGATTGTTGGATTTGATTTAAATGAGGTGGCGCCAGGAACTTCAGATGATTGGGACGCAAATGTAGGTGCTCGTGCACTCTGGAATCTTGTATGCGCAACGGAATTCTCAAGAAGAATAACTAAATGATCAAGCTAAATAAATACAGTTGGTCAATCCCGCTGATGATCGTCATGTGCTGCTTAATTGTGCATCTATTTATTATTTTATATAGCCTTTACAAAACATTCATTGGATTCGATATATACCCTTCAATCGGTCTGCTCACCTACTCTATGTTGTCAATAGGGATGTATGTTTCTGTATTTCAACTTATTAAAAACAAGAATAAATTTTCAACCCCTATTCTCGTGTTATCTATTGTCGCTTCCATATTTGTTTTTAGCGATCTTTTTGTTCCCGGGATTCTTCTGTCGACTTGGAGGTATACATCAAGCGTTGCTATTTCCATTTGCTTCTTTGCTTTAATGGATGGTATTGGAATTCGAAAAAACTTATTAAGCTCGCTAACGTACTGGATAGTTGGTTTAACTTGGAGTGCACTTTCTGCAGTACTCATGCTTAGTTTGTCTTCCTCATTGGTTTTTGGTGGTGTAGCATTTTTGTTAGCAATCAGCAGTATCTTACTGATCATTCACGCGGCATTCAACAAAACATCAGTATTGCGCTAGTACATAAAGGTTCCGAAACCTGCAAGTCTTGACATCCAGTAGGTCGACTTTTCTAATTCGGTCAAAACAATTCCTTTGGATGAACTCGCGTGAATCATCACTAATGGCTTTCCTTTTTCAGAGACAATCATACCTACGTGCGAAATACGCGATCCATTAGAGAAAAAAACAAGATCTCCTTTTTCCGCTTGTTTATCTTTTATTTTTTTTGACGCCTCAAATTGTTCAGCAGCTGTCCGAGGAATGGCTTTACCGTTTTGCTTCATCACATATGACGTAAAACCACTGCAATCAAATCCTGTAGGCGATTCTCCTGCCCATACATAAGGCACGCCCAAGAATTGACTTGCCGTTTTGATTACATTACCTCTAGTTGAACCATCAAGTCCTGACAGTAATCCTGGAAGAGATTCAGAACTAACAGGCTCAATAGCTGGAATCTTGTCAAACAATTCGACTAAAACTGTCCGATATGTGTCGAATTCCTTTTTTTTATTTAACCTTTTTAATTCCTCCAGATACCCTTGTAAGTCTTGTTTTAAAGCTGAAATCTCAAAACTATGTGCAGCAATTATTTTCCGACTATCCGGATGCTTTAGGAAAAGTGTGTATGCTTCTTTCGCGGCATCAACAGTGAATGATTGACGTGATGACCATCTATCACTCATTGAAAGCTGAAATAAACTGATTGATTTGTAATACAGTGGAAGCTGCGAATAATCGTATTCGGGATTATCCATTAAACGATTCGCTCGACGATAAACTAACTTGTAATTTTCTTGACTATAATTCAATTCCAATTTATCAAAGGCTTTTACCTGAGCCAATGAAACACCAGAAATGAAACAAAACAGCAGTAAAACAAAAAGTTTTTTCATAAAAAATCAGTTACTCTAAATTTAGGTTTAATAAGGGTGTTGGATGAAATTTTTGATCAAAATACGTTAACAAATCATTGTGTATTACGGATTTTCTAAATGTGTGACCAAAAAGATAATTTGCGTTATTTCCAATTATTTTATTGAAATTTGAGTTATGAAAAAATCAATCGTATTACTCTTTGTATTCTCTTCATTTTTAGTCTTTAGTCAACCTACACAAGGAGATAAATTTTCACAATTGATCAATTTAGTGGATCGTTTTTATGTGGACACGGTAAACAGCAGCCAATTAACTGAGACTGCAATTATTGCATTACTTGAAAAGCTTGATCCACACAGCACATATATCTCCAAAGAAGAAGTAGCAGACGCCAATTCATCTATCAACGGAAGCTTTGTCGGAGTTGGCATCCGTTTTCAGATCTTGAAAGATACAGTTATGGTTGTCGCTACTATTCCTGGTGGTCCATCAGAAAAACTTGGTATCCTTCCAGGGGACAAAATCGTTCGAGTTAATACTGAATCGATTGCTGGAATTGGAATTAAAAATAGCCAGGTTAGGGATCGACTACTTGGAGAACTAGGAACAAAAGTTTCCATTGAAATCCTCAGAAAACAAAGTGCAAAACCTCTTGAGTTCACCATTAAACGTGAGAAAATACCACTCTTCTCTGTTGATGCGCATTACATGCTGACAAAAGATATTGGCTACATCAAATTAAGTAGCTTTTCTCGCACAACTGTTGAAGAGATTCAGCAATCGATAAAAAACCTAAAAGACAAAGGAATGAAGCACCTTGTATTTGACTTGCAAGGAAATGGCGGAGGATTACTTGATGCAGCTCAGAAAGTTGCGGATGAGTTCTTGTCAGGCGATAAATTAGTTGTTTATTCTGAAGGTCGCGCTCAGCCTAGGACTAATTTAAAAGCTGGGAATAAAGGTCTTTGGGAGAAGGGCTCATTGATTGTTTTAACGGATGAATATTCGGCATCAGCAAGTGAAATCGTTTCCGGAGCCATCCAAGATTGGGACAGAGGAATAATTATTGGTAGACGAACATATGGCAAAGGATTGGTTCAACGCCCATTTGACTTAATTGATGGTTCACAGATCAGATTAACAATGGCTCGGTACTACACACCAAGTGGACGGTTCATACAAAAGCCTTACGATGACATAGATTCTTATAAAAAAGACTTGACTCTTCGGTATAAAAATGGAGAGTTCGTTCATATTGACTCCATCAAACTTCCTGATTCACTGCGTTTTGAAACCCTTGAATTAAAGCGAACAGTATTTGGCGGTGGTGGTATTATGCCAGATCTCTTTGTACCATTGGACACTTCAGGAATAACAGATTATTTTTCGGCCGTTGTAAGAGGAGGTCATATAAATAACTTTAGCCTTGAATACGTGGATAAAAAGAGAACAGAATTGATAAAACAATATACGGATGCATCCAGTTTCAAAGCTGATTTTACAATCGATTCAAGTTTCTTGTCAGAATTTAATGATTATGTGAAACAAAATGATCCAGACATTAAATTTGATGAAGAACA
>CANHQC010000040.1 GCA_947462695.1 Flavobacteriales bacterium
AAACTACCGAAAACAAGCAATGGGCATCGGAATTATTTCAATCGATTAAAGCTGAATATCATCCGATTACTCGTATGAGTATCGAAGAAGTCTTGTCTGCTAACAACTAGATGGAATCTACTTCAAGGATGCTAATTTATCCTCAAGCAATACTATTTTACCTAGCGCATCTTGTTCTTTTTTCCGTTCGATAGACACCACTTGTTCCGGCGCACTGTTCACGAATTTTTCGTTTTGCAACTTCTTCTGAACGCTTTGTAAAAAGCCCTTTGTATAGGTCAATTCTTCTTGTACTTTCAACCGTTCAGCCTCTACATCAATTGCTTCACCAAAAGGAATAAAGTATTCATTTCCACCAACAATGAAGGAATTCGAATTTGCAATTTTATCAGAACTATAGGCCAATTGCGTCAGATTGCCCATTTTGATGATTACCGAATCAAAAGAATCATCGAATTCATTGTTCTTTTTTACGAATAAATCCAACTTCACTTTATTCGCAATAGACTGTTGCTTCCGAATGGTTCGAATTTCCGTAATCACCTGTTCGCAGTAATCGAATCCGGAGAGAACGCCTGTATTGAGCTCTTCCACTTTCGGCCAAGCAGAAATGATGATATCTTCTTCGTCTTTTCGATTGCGCAACTGATGCCACAATTCCTCGGCAATAAACGGTGTAAAAGGATGCACAATCTGAAGCAATTTCTCAAAGAAGTTGATTGTTGCCTCCAGCGTATGCTTATCAATTGGCTGTTCATACCCTGGCTTTACCATCTCGAGGTACCACGAACAGAAATCGTCCCAGATCAACTTGTACGTCAACATTAGCGCCTCTGAAATTCGAAACTTATCAAATAGGTCATTGATTTCAGCTAATTGTTTATTGAACTTCGCGTTGAACCACTCAATTGCCTTTGTAGATGACTTAGGTTGTTCTGTATCAATCACTTCCCACGAACTGACCAAACGAAACGCATTCCATATTTTATTGGTAAAGTTCCTTCCTTGTTCGCACTGAGAGCTATCAAATGGAAGGTCGTTTCCAGCTGGCGAAGAAATTAAGATTCCCATTCGAACGCCGTCTGCACCGTATTTTTGAATTAAATCAAGAGGATCCGGAGAATTCCCCAGTGATTTGGACATTTTACGGCCCAATTTATCGCGAACAATACCTGTGTAATAGACATGTTTGAATGGTAAATCACCCATGTATTCATAACCGGCAATAATCATACGTGCCACCCAGAAAAACATAATTTCAGGTGCTGTAACCAAGTCATTCGTCGGATAATAATACTTGATCTCATTGTTATTCGGTTGCGTCAATCCATTAAATACGGATATTGGCCACAACCAGCTCGAAAACCAAGTATCCAAGACGTCTTCATCTTGTCTCAACTGATTTTCATCAATCACACGTCCTGCTTTCTCTGAAGCCAATTTGATGGCTTCATCGCGTGTTTTAGCCACTACGAATTCATCTGATCCGTTTCCGAAGTACCAAGCGGGTATGCGATGTCCCCACCATAATTGACGAGAAATACACCAATCTTTGATGTTTTCCATCCAATGCTTGTAGGTATTCTTGAATTTTTCCGGATGAAACTGAATGTTTCCATTCATTACATTGTCCAAAGCTGGCTGAGCCAACTCTTTCATGTCCACGAACCACTGAAGTGACAATTTTGGTTCAATCACTGCATTAGTTCGCTCTGAATACCCGACTTTATTAATATGATCTTCTGTTTTAACCAAGTACCCTTTGTCGTACAATTCTTTCTCAATGGCTTTGCGCACTTCAAAGCGATCCATTCCCTCGAAATGCATACCATGTTGATTGAGCGTTCCATTGTAATGGAAAATATCGATTGTCTCCAGTTGGTGTTTCTTTCCTAACTCGTAGTCATTTGTATCATGAGCAGGAGTAACTTTTAGACATCCCGTACCAAACTCCATATCCACATATTCATCTTGAATAATAGGAATGACACGATTGCAAATTGGAACTATTGCCTTTTTTCCATGTAAGTGCTTAAATCGTTCATCAGTTGGATTTATACAAATTGCTGAATCTCCTAGAATTGTCTCTGGGCGAGTTGTTGCAATTGTCAACCATTCATCTGAAGAGCCTTCGATTTTGTAGCGGACGTAAAACAGTTTTGAATTGACTTCTTTGTGAAGTACCTCTTCATCTGAAAGTGCTGTCAATGCCTCTGGATCCCAGTTTACCATGCGCACCCCGCGATAAATCTTTCCTTTTTTGAATAGATCTATAAACACATTAATAACAGAATCTGAGTATTCAGGATCCATCGTAAAATTGGTACGTTCCCAATCACATGATGCGCCTAATTTTTTCAACTGCTCGAGAATAATTCCTCCATGCTTTTCTTTCCATTCAAAGGCGTGTCCAAGAAATTCGTCACGTGAAAGATCAGATTTTTTAATCCCCTCTTGACGCAATTTCTGTACAACTTTAGCTTCTGTTGCAATCGACGCATGGTCGGTGCCAGGTACCCAACACGCATTTTTACCCAACATGCGCGCACGACGAACGAGGACATCTTGAATCGTATTGTTCAACATGTGTCCCATGTGCAAGACTCCTGTCACATTCGGTGGTGGAATTACGACCGTATACGGTTCACGATCATCTGGAACAGAATGAAAATAATTCTTGTTCATCCAGTGCTGATACCAATGTGCCTCTGCTTGTCTAGGGTCGTATGTTTTCGGGGTTTCCATTTAATTCCGATTTTGGATCGCAAAGATAGGAAACAATCCGGCATGCATTGAAGACTTTGTTTCAAATTGCCACTGAACACAGCTGATGTGACAGTTGTTTCTTAACTGAATATGTAACTTTGAAAAAACTATACTTGATGAAACATCTCTTTTTTGCCAGTTTTATTTTTCTTCTTTTTTCTTGCTACAAAGGGAAATCGGTTGATCTGATTGTACACAATGGTGTCATACATACCATGGAAGATGGTGATCGTGTTTTCGAGGCAATGGCTATTGATGATGGGAAAATCGTGGAAGTTGGTCCGGAGCGTCAAATCTTAAACAAATATTCTGCTGATGAAATGATTGATGCGTCAGGAAAAGAGATTTATCCAGGATTTACGGATGCACATGGACATCTTTTATCTTATGCTGACCAACTGCTTAGTGCTGATTTGGTCGGATCAAAGTCATTTGATGAAGTTTTAGTTCGACTAGAAAAATACCAATCGAAACAAAAACGTTCGTTTATTATCGGTCGCGGATGGGATCAATCTTTGTGGACTTCAGCCACTTTTCCAACGAATGAAAAACTGAATAGTTTATTTCCGAATACTGCAGTTTGTCTGATTCGAATTGACGGTCATGCGATGCTCGTAAATGACGCTTTACTAAAACGGGCAGGTATTAACTCATCAACGAAAATTCCAGGAGGAATTATTCATGTAGAAGACGAGAAATGCACAGGACTGCTCGTGGATAACGCCATGAATCCAGTATACAAGCTACTTCCACCATTTCCAAAAGAAGAGGTGAAGTCCGCGTTACTCGAAATACAACAAGAACTGCTTCAATATGGAATTACTGGCGTACATGAAGCTGGAATTGACTTTGAAGATATCGCACTTTTCAAGGAACTTGTCGATTCTAAAAAATGGAAATTGTTCACCTATGCTATGCTTTTACCCAGTAAAAAGAATATTTCGTTTGCCAATAAGAACGGAAAATTCACATACAAAAATCTGGTTATCAATAGCTTTAAAGTCATTGCGGATGGTGCACTTGGTTCGCGCGGCGCGCTGCTCAAACAACCCTATTCTGATGACCCTCATCACCATGGCGTATTGACCACACCAATTTCATCTCTTGACGAAATCGCATCATTGTGCCTTAAAATTGGCTATCAAATGAATACGCATGCTATTGGTGATTCTACGAATAAACTCATTCTTGACTTATACGGAAGAGCATTTGAGAAAAACAAAGATCATCGCTGGCGAATTGAACATGCACAAGTGGTGGATCCTAATGACTTCATATTATTTTCCAAGCACGCAATTTTTCCTTCGGTGCAACCCACACATGCTATTAGCGATCAACGCTGGGCTGAATCACGCTTGGGAAAAGTCCGAATGAAGGGAGCTTATGCATATAAATCATTGCTTCAACAATACGGAATGGTTGCCATCGGGACAGATTTTCCAATTGAGATTACCGATCCATTCAGAACCATTTATGCTGCAGTTCAACGAAAAAATGAAGAGAATCTGCCAGTTAACGGTTTTTATCCGAATGAAGGATTAACACTTTTCGAATGTTTGAGTGGTATGACAAGATGGGCTGCATTTGCTGCATTTCAAGAAAATAATCACGGGACTCTTTCAAAGGGATTAGATGCCACATTTGTGGTTGTTGAAAATCCGATTCGGATAAGTGGTGGTTATGAAGCGAATTTTTCGTGGTTAACGGTGGTGAAAGGAGAAAAAGTTTTTTCGAGGGATTAGTTCGATCGAGACTTTACCAAATCGCGATATTTAAATATTTAAATTTCGCGATTTGGTAAAATCGCAAAGTTTACTGAACAAAAAACAGTTTTGACTGAAATCATTTCTTTTCAGTACATTTTTTTTTCACCTTCAACTAAAAAAAAATGGGAGCAAGCAAAACCGAACATTACTCGAAAAACGAAATTGAAGAAGCGCTCGTAGGAAGAGCATTAGGTCACCCAGCAAGAATACGCATCATTCATATTCTTGACGAAATGCAAACCGCGAATTCTATGGAACTAACAGGATTATTGGAGCTGAACATAACATCAGTTCATAATCACCTGAAGAAACTTATCGATGCAAACATTGTATCAGTAGAATTTAAAAACAACGGGAACCAACTAATGTTAAACCGATCAGTAATACAAGAGTTTACACTGACAATGCCCATTCATTCTTAGAATGAAGGACACGAAAGTGTCTTAAACGATTGTGGCTTATTCCGGCAATTCAAATTCAATCCAAGTGAGATTTCATGAGACCCACCAGAAACCCCATTATTCAGTTTTGAAACGGTTACGTCATAACTGTAACCTATTCTAAAATTGCCTGTGTTAATACCAAATGTCATGATAAACGCATCACGGTTACGGTACCAAAATCCTGCATTGAAAACACCATATTTCACATAAGTACCGATATTAATTTCTTGAAAACCATTCTGATTTTGATAAATAACATTCGGCATAATCGAGGTTGTATTTCTATAACGCGACTTTTTACCTAACTGTATTTCTGCTCCCATATGCACTGTATGTCGCATGGGAAGTTTAGATTCTCCAACAATCATTGATTCATTTGGGGTGTTTAAGTGATGAACTGCATATCCAATAAAGAAATTTTTATTGAATAGTACCGCACCTGCTGAAGCGTCAAAAAAGCCTCTTGAACCACCTCTTGGAACATCACCGGTAGAATAAATAAAACCTCGACGTGGATCAATCATGTCTCCAAATGTCAACTTATCCCAATCCAAAAACTTCTGATACCAAGACGCACGAGCACCAAAAAGCAATTTCCATTTCCGATTCAATTTCGCATGGTAGGAATAGATCAATCCAAACATTGATGTACTGATTGTTCCCTGACCTTGTTGATCATGCGTGGCAAGGACTCCGAATCCGCCTGAAATATTCTTGAAATATTGATCGTAAGAAGCGCTGTAGGTCAAATAATTCCCTGATAATTGAGGCCACTGATTTCTATAATTCAATGCAAAACGTGAACAACCGTATGATCCGGCTAATGCAGGATTTAGGTAAAGCGGATTAGCATAAAATTGCGTAAATGTTGGATCTTGAGCCAATGAAGTCAACACATTCAAACTCAAAACACAAAGAAGTACAATTTTTTTCATCTTACTATAATTGATTTAAAAGTCGCTGTGCAAAACGACTAGGTTTGGTGGTTATTCGGATTGTTAATTGATGAGATAAACTACTTTTATTGAGTTGCGTAGATTTCAAATAATCTGCACTGTAAACGAACATAAATTGCTTGAATTTAATCCCCAAAGAAGCAGCAGGCTCAAAGTCATCGGAAACAGCTAGACCTGCAGTTAGCCAATGGTATCTGAATTGTGAACCAACCCAAACTTCTTCTAAACCTCCTTTTTTCTGGTAAACAACGTAGGGTGAAATTGATGACGTTTTTCGAATCGATTCATATTCCGTACCAATGGATAGAATGGTATGGTATGGCGACCGTTCTTGACTGTTGTCCGGATTAAACATATTATCGTAATGACCAAAAAGGTTGTCAACTTGTCCACCGACATAAAACCACTTGGTATTTATTTGTAATCCAGCACCCAAATCACGGTACCATAATGTTCGTCCAGTTGGAATATTCCCGGCAGATAAGTTATGAACCGTTGATCTTTCCAATTCAATAGACTGTCCAGGTGACAGCACATCAGCGTTAAGCATTTTATTACCCATCTTGAACCGAAGTGACGGTTCAAGGATAACATCTCTATGAATTGAAATTTTCGGCGAATAAACGAGGCCAATTGTTGAATGCTGTACCTCGCCGGATCCGTAATATGCATGATTCATTTGAATTCCGATTCCGCCTCTCATTCCATAAGAATAACCATCAATTGCAAGCTGACTAATCAATTGATTGTTTTCTTCACCCAACCATTGAGCTCTTGAAGTGGCTTGAATCCTATTGGACAAAAGCTTTCCAGCAGAACCGAAATTCACATCAATTGGTTGCATTCCGGGCACAAGGAACAAAGGATCTTTTACATTTTTCAAGGCAATCGGATTGTCCATCATGCGCTGAACCGTTCGAGAAAACTTCCTCCAACGTTTTTCCAATGAGAGATCGATTTTTTGCGATCGTTTAAGAGGCTCTGCATGTTTTTTCGAACCAACTGATTCTGAAATAGCAGTAACTGAAGTCAGTTCTAAATTTTCACTGGATAAAGTTTGATTTCCGGAAATTCCATTTTTACTTGCAAATGAATCACGTATCGTTTCAATTCCAGAAAGGTCAGTGCTCAACTCATAAAAATCAGTTGGAGTTGAGTCTTTAACGGTAAATGCTGTTAATTCATTCGATGTATGAGGTTCGGATAGATCATCCTCCATTGAGCTTTGGGAAGCAACTTCAAATGCAAATTCACCATTAATCGATTCACTCTTGTCATTCAACCTATTCTGATTATTGTGTTGATTCAATACCTGCTGATTTCGGTCAACTGAACTTATTTCATTTGAATCTTTTCGAATTGCACTTTTTTGAGTTTGCGAACTACCGGAGGTTGAGTTGGCCACTACTAACCATTTTGTACTTTTCGTTTCAGTAGGTTCAGACATTATAAAAGTTGCGAATAACGCGACTAAAAACACACTAGCAATTGACCAATTTAAAAGCAGTGGTGCAATGCGACGTTTACGTTTTAACTTTTCGATATCAGGGTAAGCGCTTGGTGCAGCATCGACATGTGACAAATCCCACATTTCCTTGTCGACTTCTATTTCTGGATTAAGCAAAATAAAAGTCTCCAATTGCTCAATCTGTTGAGGTGACAAATTACCCTCCTTCCATTCGAACAACCAACGATCTATATTTGAGAATGATGGTGTACTCATACCAGTTCTGTCAATCCTTTTAACTGCTTTTTAATTTTATTTCGTGCCCTGAAAAGATATACTTTGACTTGCGAAGGACTTAATTCCAAGATTCCACCAATCTCATCGTAAGAATAGCCTTCTATATCTCTTAGAAGAATTATACTCTTTTGAATTGGAGGTAGAATACTCACCGCGCGATCAACAACTTGATTTGATTCAAAAAAATGAGCATTCTTTTGAACAGTTTCGCTGAACCATTCATTTGGACTCTCAATTTTTCGATTCTTGCGATTAATGTGGTTGATCATCGCATGGTGCGCACATGTGAACATCCAAGCCTTCGCTTTGTCAACACCTACTTTTTTACGGTTCACCCATAACTTTTCAAAAACATCTTGTACAATATCTTGAGCATCCTCTTGATTACGAAGAAACTTCAGCGCAAATCCATACAGATTTCCGCTAAATTGATCCACAACGCTATTGTACTCTTTCCTCTTCAATGCTTTCGATAAGTAGCAGTTAAAACAATCGACTAACACTAAAAGTTACACCTGTAAACTTTGAAAATTATTAGACAGGAGCTAAAAATACCAATCGTTTTTCATTCAAAAATTGCGAACGAATATTTCATAGTTTCCAGTGAACATTTTAAAGTTTTAAAAGATCATTTTTTTATACTTTCGTTTTAAACTATAACGTCTTTCTTATTATGTTGGCTCAACGTCTATTCGATTTACCGCATTACCAGTTAAAAAACAGACCTAATAATCGCATGTTTGTGACAAAAACGAATGGCGTCTGGGTACCTACATCGACAAAAGATTTTGTTGAAGAAGCATTAAACGCTTCTCGAGGCCTTATAGCTCTAGGTGTGAAGCCTGGAGATAATGTGGCACTTGTTTCTACCAATAGAATTGAGTGGAACATCATGGACATCGCTATCCAACAAGTTGGTGCTATTGTCGTACCATTATATCCAAATATTTCAGAAAGCGATTACACGTACATTCTGAATGATGCGAAAGTCAAAACTATTTTTGTTGGAAACGAAGATTTAGCTTCGAAAATAGCGCACGTAAAACCGAACGTTGCTGCGTTAGAACATATCTTTTCTTTTGACCATTTGGATAACCATACACATTGGAAAGAACTAATGGCTCTTGGCGAGCAAATTACTCCTGAACAAGTCGAAGATCGCATGCGTGAGGTGAAAAATGAAGATTTGGCTACCATCATTTATACCTCTGGTACTACTGGAAATCCAAAAGGTGTCATGTTATCCCATCGCAATATTTTATCCAATGTTGAGGCGTGCGAACCACCTATTCCAGCTGATCAAAATTCGCGTGTATTAACTTTTTTACCGGTATGTCACATCTATGAACGCATGCTACATTACTTGTACATGAAGATCGGATGTTCGATTCATTTTGCCGAATCAATCGATACTATTGGAGATAATATACGGGAAATAAAACCGCATGTATTTTCTGCCGTTCCTCGATTAATAGAGAAGGTTTTTGAAAAAATCATGGCGAAAGGGGACGATTTAACAGGAATAAAACGTCAACTGTTTTTCTGGGCGGTTAAATTAGGGGAAGCCTATGATGTAAAAGGTAAAAGTCCGATGTATAAGGCTAAACTAGCTATCGCCAGAAAACTCATATTCTCTAAATGGCAAGAAGCGCTTGGCGGAGAAATTCGTGCGATTGCGTCTGGAAGCGCAGCACTTCAACCTCGACTTGCACGTATTTTTTTAGCCGCAGGAATTCCAATTTTAGAAGGTTATGGTTTGACAGAAAGTTCACCGGTAGTATCTGTAAACTGCTTTACAAAAGGAATCCGAATTGGAAGTGTGGGTGCATTGATTGATAATGTCGAAGTTAAAATTGCCAGCGATGGAGAAATTTTAGTGAAAGGGCCCAATATTATGATGGGCTACTATAATCTTCCTGAATCAACTGCAGAAACAATTGATGAAGACGGTTGGTTGCATACAGGTGACATTGGTGAATTTATTGAAGGAGTGTACCTTAAGATTACAGATCGAAAGAAAGAAATCTTTAAAACATCCGGTGGTAAGTACATCGTCCCTCAGGTGATGGAAAACAAATTCAAAGAATCGCGTTTCATTGAACAAATCATGGTTATTGGAGAAGGTGAAAAATTTCCTGCTGCATTCATTGTGCCTAATTTCCTGTTTATTGCTGAGTGGGCGAAACGAAAAGGACATGATTTAGGCGATGGGTCAACTGAATCTATGGTTTCAAATACTCATGTTATTGCCAGAATTCAAAAAGAGGTAGATGCGTATAATAGCTTGTTCGGAAACTGGGAACAACTCAAAAAAATAGCGCTTTTATCAAGAGAATTGAGCGTAGAAGCAAATGAATTGACCCCAACACTTAAATTGAAAAGAAAGATAATCCTTGGGAAATACCAAAAAGAATACAATGAAATTTACCTCTAGGCTATCTTACCCCAATTCGGTCTTGATTTAAGTATTTCTTCCAATACAATTCGAACCATTGCATGCTGAGGCATTGACAATTGTTCATCCTCTGCTAGTATGTTTCGTGCTTCATCACGCGCCAATATTACGAGTTGACTGTCTTTGGATAAATCCGCAATTTTTAAATTTAACAAGCCGCTTTGCTGGGTACCCATAATATCTCCCGGTCCGCGAAGCTGCAGATCAACCTCGGCAATTTCAAATCCATCATTGGTGGACACCATTGTTTCTAGTCGCTTCAACGTATCTTTGCCTAACTCATTACCAGTCATCAATATGCAGTAGGACTGTTCCGCTCCTCTTCCAACTCTTCCCCTCAACTGGTGCAATTGAGACAATCCAAAACGCTCGGCACTTTCAATGATCATCACAGAGGCATTCGGAACGTTAACACCAACTTCAATTACAGTTGTAGCCACCATTATTTGCGTCTCACCGCGAACAAATCGCTGCATTTCAAACTCCTTGTCCTCTGGCTTCATCTGTCCATGAACAATACTTACGCGATAATCTGGAAGAGGAAATGCCCGTGAAATAGCTTCATAACCTGCCATAAGGTTATTAAAATCGAGCGTTTCAGATTCTCGAATTAACGGATAAACCACGTAGACCTGTCGACCTAAAGCAATTTGTTCCTTCATAAAACCAAACAACCTCAAGCGATGCGATTCATACCGGTGAAATGTGCTGACTGGTTTTCGGCCAG
>CANHQC010000041.1 GCA_947462695.1 Flavobacteriales bacterium
AGCGTACGCAGGATACGCATAGCAATTTCACCTCGGTTGGCTATCAGTACTTTTTTCATGTGTTGTTCAATGGTTTTCAAAAATAAAGAATTGTTTTAGCATCGGTCAGGATGAGTGTTAAGGAAATAAACGAGTAATCTTGGTAAGGTAAATAAATGAGATTTATCCTCTGGATTTGGTACCGGACTTTGTTGACGTTTACGTTTGACAGGGTATTTCTTTTTCTTTCGGAAAATATCGAGGAAATACTGAGCCAATTTAAAATTTCCAAAGTGGTCGAAATCCTCTTGATACCTTAATCCGGCTCCTTGGGTGAAAAGGCCGAGGTTTTTATCATTAATGATGGAGTTTTCGTTTGATTCATTGAAGATATTAATTCGAACCGTTCCACTTTCGTTGACGAGGTATTCAAGACTAACGTCACCAATCAATGCGTTTTGAGCGGCAGTTCCTTCTGTTGAGCTAGCCGTACTTTCAACACCAAAACTTCCTGTTAAAATTAGCCTGTCATCAAGAAATCCTTTAGAAACTCCAAATTCATAGGTACTTTCTTTCGTTGTTTCATCTGTGTCAAGGTTGACATTCATTTTGTAATCCTTTGATACTTGCGAAAGCATAGAATTAATTTGGTTTGAAACTAAGTCCATAGCCGCTGATCCTCCAGCCGCTGCAGTTCCTCTCAGCGGTTGAAAGCGTTTCCAGAGTAGGAGAGAAAAGAACTGACGGTTCAATTCGTCCTTATCGCTAGTTATACGCGCAAGTAAAGCTTTACCGGTTTCATCTGCTTTGGGAACTTTGATGTCAAATCCAATCGATGGTTTCAATAACGATTCAGTTAATCCGAGGTAGCAATAGACCTTTTGCTTGTTTCCGCTTGTGCTCGTTTGAAGTTCGTTCGGTGAAACTTCCGATAAATTGGCGTTGACTTCATAATAGGTGCGCAAATCTAACGTTGCATTTAACGGGTCGCCTGTCCAAGCAATTACACCGCCTTCCTCAATAAAAAACGGTTGTTTAATAACCGATCCCATAGCGAAGTTGTATAGGCCTTCTTTGATTTTAAATGCACCATCCATGGTTAAGTCGCCAAGATTGTCCATTGACATTGCGATGTCTCCACTTCCTGAAGCAGTTATTTCATCACCGGTCTGTTCGTTAAATATAATTTTCAATTTGGCATCTGGAGTAACCCTAAAATTTAAATCAAGTTCAACTCCTGTAAAGTCAATTTTCGGAGCTGTTGAAGTGATGATTTCACCTTTTTGTTTAAAGGTAATAAACCCATTCTCGTCTTCTTTTAACTCAGCCATTCCGTACATTGGAAAGTTTATTGTAGTGCCTTTTTTTGTAGCGACATCGACGGTGATTTCAATGTTATCAGCAAAACCAAAAATATTCGCAGTACCGGTCACAAATGCTTTTCCAAAGTACATATCTCCCTCCTTGTATGATGTGTTGAGGACTAAGAATTTTTCAAGTGGGACATTTTGTCGATTATAAGGTAGGTTTTTATTGATTGCGCGTGGTTCTAAATCAAATTGCAAATCAAAGTTCCAATTCGAGAACTGATCATGCAATACCGCTCCGACAAGTGCACCAACATTTCCTTCCTCATCGGTAACCGGCATATTATCAATATAAAAACCATAGGGATCAGACTTAATTGCCCCATCAAATCCAAAGTTGACACCGAGAAGTTCAATTTTTGCGTTTCCACCGATGAGGTTCACCTTTCCTGTAACTTCGGGTTCGTCGATGCTTCCTTTAACGGCTAGCTTACCATCTACCAATCCACGAATGTTATTGACCACAAGTGGATCCATAAATGCATTAGCAAACTGAATATTTGTCTTGTCAAAAACCAAATTGAAATCAAGGTTGTTTTTTTCACGTTCCAAATAATAGCTACCATCGAATGCGAAGGTTTCATTTCCTTTGTAAAGTAAATCGCCAATAAGCTGAATACTTTCGCTTTTATTGTTCCAGTTCGATTGAACAAATACATCACCTACCTCCTGATTGTTTAAGTAAAGTCCTTTGATTGAAGCGTCACCCATATAGTTTAAATCCTCAAACGGATCAGATAAGTACCCCCAACCGTTAACCATGCCTTTCATTTCTATTGGTGCTCCAATAAATTTTGCAAGTTCAGTCAGATCAATATCATTGATTTTAAAGTTGAGTTTATCCGCATCATTTCTCGACAAACAACCGTCAAGATTTATGTATTGATTTTTGCGTTTAAGGCTGAATTTTGCGATGTGTATTTCATCCTCTGCTAGGGTTATATCTGATTCGTTTAGGATTTCCCAACGCATGGCATTAATTGAGAAAAAGGATGGTTTTAGTGTGAAATCAATGTATGAGGTTCCGGAAAGGAAAGTTGACCAATTGATGTGCGTTTCGTTAATAGTTCCTGGGTTCCAAGATAATTCCGAGGTTAAATTATTGTTTTTTCCAACGGTTTCAAATCGAACCAAATCGAGCTGAATAGAGTCGCTTAAAATGAGTTTATTTACTCTGTAGTCTGCTGTTACGGAGGAAGAAGTTAATGTCTGTTTGAGATCTACTTTACTGAACGCAATATCTTGATAGGTGATTCTCGGCGAAATAAGGTTTAATTCGAAATATTCATTGAATCCATTATAACTTCCGTTGAACTTAGTTCCTGCTTGGATATTTAAATCCGGTAAAAAGATGGCGAGAAAGTCATTCATATCAAGGAAATCCACAGAATACGAAAAGTTACTTGGAACTTGTCTCTTGCTTCCTTTTTTAGGTTGATCTTTCAATGCAATAAATGAAGGGAAAACTTTGTTAAACTGGGCAGAAAAGTCGTCTACAAGTGTGTTGAAATTCACTTTTCCTTTAATTTCCGCAGTCAGTAAATTACTCCTTACCGAGAAGATATCCTGAATGGCACTTCGGCTCACATCTAGTCGTAAAATCGGTAACTTGACTGAAAGCGATCCTTCTGTGTAATTCAATTGCTCTGATTGAACATAACCCGTCATTTTGTTTAAATCGAAGTCGTTGATGTCAATTGTCAACCTTGATTTAAAGAAAGTGCTATCCGCCGATGTGAACCCTAATGCGTGTAGTTTTGATTCATTGAGTTCTATGGTCGCTTTTAATTTTGCAACCTCTCCAAGAAAAATGGAACCTGAATAATCTAAATTAAGGTTTGGGTCTTTCACATGAAGTTCACCATCTAACTGATTTTTGACAAATTTTCCATCTGAAAGTTCAATGCCTGAATAAGAGTAGCCTAATAAATCAAAGCGATTGAATTGACCGTTTAACGAGTTGAAATCAACTTCGCCTGATTTTCTGAATTCACCTTTAACAGCAATCTTACCGTCTATTCTGCCGAATGTCTTGTCTTCAATAAGCTCGTTCAACCGCAGTGAGTCTATCCCAATTCCATCAATACTGTTTAGTGTTTGAAATGAGTAGCCTGAACCATTGCTAAGTGTGGCTAAATTGACCCCTGATGATAAGTCAATAGATCCAATTGGAGTAATTACCGATTTCGCTTTCACATTGAAATTAGTCAACGTGCCTTTGAGGTTAAATTGACTGATCTGTGCGTTTTTAATCCGATTGACAAATTCACCTAATTTTATGTGACTGACACCACTGCTTTTAGGCAGTTTGAAACTTTCAATATCCTTAAAATCAACGTATGCAACGCTCAGGTTCTCATTGAAATATGCTTTGTCAAGGTGCCTGAAATCTGGCAAATGAAGTGAACCTTTAAAGTGGGTTTTACGACCAATTCGCAAGTCGACGTCATCAATTTTTAAGTTTTTCACCGCTCTACTGACCTTTGCTGAAATTCGAACCTTGTCGTCCATACCTTCGAGTTGTGGCGCGAAATACGCGATATCAGCCAATGAAACACTACTTGAAGATAGTTCGGCATCAAACGTTACATTGTCAACAAATGAATTGAAGTCTTTGTATTCCTTCATGTTAAAATGTAATCTCGGTAGATAAAGTTGCGATTTAGAAGTTACTATCGACAACTGATCGAACCATAAACCTTTGGGTGAAACAGTAACTGCTGAAGTAAGCTTTTTTAGATCAAAACCACTTCGGTCTTTTGCGGATAAATGTTCAATATTAACCTTGATTTCTCCATTAATAATGGACAGTCGTGAAGCAGCTAGATTAACATTTTTCAACTGTAAGTGATTGTAATCCATTCCAAATGAATGGTACCCCTTACGGTTGTCATCATAATGGAAATCAACTGATTTTAATTCGATCGAACTTAAATTAACATCGAAGGGTTTTGATTTTCGCTTCGGTGAATCACTTGAGAAATAATCTGAAAGAAAGGCATAATTGTATTTTCCTGTTATACTATCTCTATTCAAATGAACGGTCCCATCATCCAATACTGCTTGATCAAGAAATACAGCTTTTTTATTCAGGTCAAGTTTGTCGAGCGTGATGTAAAGCGTTCCGATACGTGCAAGTGTATCCCGTTTTTGGTCCAGAACAAGGACACCGTCCAAAGCTACTCTGTCGATAAAAACGATCGCGACTTCGTCTATTGCAATTGTTGTCCCAAGTTCCTCAGATAGAAATGCTGCAGCCTTTTGAGCAAGAAAAGTTTGAACTCTGCTCGTTCGAATGACAAAGGCGAATAAAATAAGTGTGATGAGTAACCATTCAAAAGTGACGCCCAAAAGACGTCCAACTATTTTCAATACTTTTGTCATGAACGTTACAAATTTACACAATCTTGCGTCAAAAAGACACCCTTATATTAGCCATCGAATCTTCCTGCGATGATACCTCTGCTGCAGTGATTAAAAACACTACTGTTTTGTCTAATTTAATTGCTCGTCAGGTCATACATGAACAATACGGTGGGGTAGTGCCAGAATTGGCCAGTCGCGCGCATCAAATTAATATCGTGCCAGTCGTTGATCAAGCGTTGAAAAAGGCTGAAGTAACAAAAGAACAACTAGATGCAATAGCCTTTACGAGAGGTCCTGGGTTAATGGGCTCGCTGGTTGTTGGTACTTCTTTTGCTAAAGCGTTTGCCATGTCTTTGGGTATACCGTTAATAGCTGTGAATCACATGGTGGGACATGTGTTAGCACATTTTATTGATGATGAGAATAAACCAAAACCAACTTTTCCATTTTTGTGTTTGACTGTTTCAGGTGGACATACACAGATTGTATTGGTAAAAGATCATTTGGAAATGGAGGTAATTGGTTCAACAATAGATGATGCTGCTGGTGAAGCATTTGATAAGGCGGCAAAATTGTTGGGTTTCCCTTACCCTGGTGGACCTTTCGTTGATAAATTTGCGCAAGGAGGCAATGCATCGGCATTTTCATTTGCCAAACCATCCACAAAGGGGTATGACTTTAGTTTTAGTGGCCTTAAAACCTCTATTCTTTATTTTTTGCAAAAGCAACAACAGCTCGATCCCGATTTTATTGAAAAAAACAAGGCAGATTTATGTGCGTCAATTCAGGAGACAGTAATTGGTATTTTAATGAAAAAGTTACTGAAAGCCGCGCAAGATTATGGGATCAATCAACTTGCGATAGCCGGAGGGGTTTCTGCAAATAGTGGGCTTAGAAACGCGCTTCTTAACCTAGAAAAAGAAAAAGGCTTTCAGGTATTTATTCCAAAATTTGACTATTGCACGGACAATGCCGCGATGATCGCGATTACCGCGAAATACATGTTTGAAAAAGGAATTTTTGCTGATCAACAAGTTGCAGCAACTGCTCGTTTTTCAATTTAATGTTAAAAATACTCAATAAGACTTCGTATTTGTTCATTCAGTCAAACATTTGATTGCGGCTCATTGTTTTTCGAATAACTTTGAAAAAAAGCGTTTTATGCAGTCTCAAACTTCACCTGAATTAATCGAAAAAGAATCGATTGCCCAATTGACTTTTAATGAGGCGATAACTGTTAAACAGCATCCAGAGGTCATTGCTCAATTGCAAAGAGCTTCTCTATTAGGAAATGCAGAACGCATAAAGGTTTCCATTATTTTTGTCGCTGATTCTGGTTTGAAACGTGTGGATACAACTATTTGGGCTGTAGGAACGAAATTTATTTGCCTTAAAGGAGGAGTTTGGATTCCCATTCCACGTATTGTCGAGGTTATTTTTTAAACAAGTTATTTTTCCATAGGAATACAATCATTTGGTGATTTATTTACCCCGTTTTTCAGAGGATTGATTATTTTTGAGGAAGTTGACAATGCAATATGCGCGCACTGATTTTTAGTCTTGTTATTTTCTCCTTTCACTCATTGGTTGCGCAAGAACCAATAGTATGGTCAGCTACCTATCAGCAAGCGAATAAAAAAATAGTTTTCAATGCAGCTATTGAGAATGGATGGCATGTGTATAGCCAATTCATCGATCCATCTGCCGGTCCTGTTCCTACCTCTTTTGTAATCGATTCTGGTAAAGGATTCTCATTGACTGGAGGGGTAGTGGAACCGAAACCAATCGTGGCCTTTGATGAAAGTTTTGAGGCAGAGGTAGCTTTCTTTGAGAAGAATGTCAGCTTTGAGCAAAAAATAAATGTTTTCGATTCGTCAGTAATTAAAGCAAGAGTCACCTACATGCTTTGTAACAATGAGACGTGTTTACCGCCGACGGAGACAATTCTTACTATAAATATTTATCCTTAAGTCACCAACAAATGAACGTATTTCAGTTTCTACTTGCCACATGTTTTATTGTTTTAACTTCTCTTCAATCCTTTTCTCAATTGGAATTGCCAGAAGATAAGGTGAGTTGGAAATTTTCTGTAGAACAAAATGGATGTGAAGCGACAATTATTGCGAAAATTAAAGTCGTTGACCATTGGCACATAAATGCAACCAAATTACCGAAAGGTAGTTTCGGTTTTCCAACAAGCTTTGACTTGAAAAAAACACCCTCTTTTCAACTTGTGGGGGGCGTAATTGAACCAAAGCCAATTGAAAAATACGATGAGTTAGCCGATGAAAACTTGGCTTACCACGAAGGTGCTTTTCTGTTAAAACGAAAAATTAAAATTCTGGATCCAAAAGATTTCGAAATCCAAGGCACGTTTGTATTTCAAACCTGTAACGAGGTCAAATGCCTGCCCGATCATACGGTTAATTTTAAGGTGAAAGTAAAAGGTTGTGCTGAAGCTGCACCGATTGAAGAACCGAAAGAAGACACGTCTTCAGCGAATTCTGCAACAGGTGATAACGCCGATGATGATGCACCGCAGAAAATGACTGCTACACCAGCGAAGAATAAGCCCAGTAAAGACAATCGGTCGCTTATTGGTATTTTCTTAGTCTCTTTTCTAAGCGGTTTGGCTGCACTTCTAACCCCATGTGTATTCCCAATGATACCAATGACTGTCAGTTTCTTCACTAAGCAAAGTAAATCGCGTGCTCAAGGAACGAAAAATGCATTAATCTTTGGGTTGTCTATTATCTTAATTTATATTTTACTCGGAACGGCTGTAACTGCCATTTTTGGCGAGGGCGCCTTGAATGATATGTCCACTAATCCTTGGTTTAATCTTATTTTCTTTTTGTTGTTAGTCTTTTTTGCCGTCTCTTTTCTCGGTGCTTTTGAAATCCGAATGCCGAGTAAATGGATTAATAAGGCTGATGCACAAGCCGATAAAGGTGGACTACTTGGGATTTTCTTTATGGCCTTAGCCCTCGCCTTGGTATCCTTTTCTTGTACGGGTCCAATTGTGGGGACATTAATAGTTGAAGCAGCTCGACAAGGCGGAATAACTCCAATTGTTGGAATGTTTGGTTTTTCTCTTGCGCTTGCACTTCCTTTTGGACTTTTCGCTGCGTTCCCTGGCTGGATGAATACGTTGCCTAAATCTGGAGGTTGGCTGAATAGCGTGAAAGTGGTACTTGGTTTTCTTGAGTTAGCTCTTGCCTTTAAATTCTTATCCAATGCCGATATGACCTGGGATTTACATTGGCTAGAAAGAGAGGTATTCCTTGCGATATGGATAGCTGTATTTGGCGTGTTAACCATGTATTTATTTGGATTTATTCGAATGCCGCATGATAGTCCGCTGGAGCGCCTGTCTGTTGGAAGGGTGATGATTGGTACTACCACCCTTATGTTTGTGATCTATATGATCCCCGGATTATGGGGGCATCCGTTAAAATTAATTAGTGCATTCCCTCCTCCACTTCAGTATAGTGAGACTGGTGGAATGATCAATCAAGGAACGTCTTCCGTTCAGTTAGAACTTCCTCCTGGAACGCACAATGGTCCTCAAAATATACCTGCGTTTCACGATTACGATGAGGCATTGGCCTATGCCAAAAAAGTCAAAAAACCATTGTTTGTTGATTTTACTGGAATAAATTGTGTGAATTGCCGAAAAATGGAACAACAAGTGTGGGGAGAGCCAGGAATTTTAGAATCACTTCGAGACAAAGTGGTAATCGCGTCACTTTATGTAGACGAGCGCGAGGAATTGCCTAAAGAGGAGCAGGGTTCGTTCGAAGTAGAACCGGGTAGAAAAATGGAAATCCGCACTACTGGTGACAAATGGAAGTACATGCAAGTGAAAAGATACAAGATCCTTGCTCAGCCTTATTATGTCTTGCATGATGAAAATGGTAATGACATTCAGAATGGTTCAGCAGATTACGAACACCACAGCAATCCAGCTGATTTCAAAAAGTGGCTTGATGAAGGTTTGAAACTGCATGAAAAATCGAAATAAGTCAACGATTTACGTGTCGTGAACGATTTTCTGCTCACTCCTGTAGAATTTATTAAAGGTGTTGGTCCACAGCGTGCAGAATTGTTACGCAATGAACTTGGATTAGCAACAGTGAATGATTTATTGCACCATTTTCCATTTCGTTATGTTGATCGCTCTGTTTATTACAAGGTCAAGGATTTACCTTATGCGGATTTTGCCATTCAGCTGAAAGGAAGAATAATCCAGGTAAGTGAATCGACAGCAGGCGCGCGTCAAAAGAAACTTGTAGCGAAATTTCAAGACGAAACAGGAGTTATTGATCTGGTTTGGTTTCAAGGTGTTAAATGGATTAAGCCATTACTCAAGACAGGTGTTGAATACCAGATGTACGGTAAAGCCAGGTTATACGGCAATCAATGGAATGTGGCGCATCCAGAGTTAACGGAATGGTCTGAAGTTGACAAAAGAACCGGACTGCAGCCCATTTACTCGACTACGGAAAAGCTAACCTCTAAAGGATTGCATTCCAAAGGGTTGGAGAAAATTATCTCGCAAGTCGCGCTTCAATTAAAAGGTCGGATTCCTGAAACATTGACAGCCGAGTTGATTCAAAAACACCGATTACTTTCCAAAGAACAGGCACTTTATTTAGTTCATCGACCGAATTCAACGGATGACTTTACACGCGCCAGAACAAGATTGAAGTTGGAAGAATTATTTTTCCTTCAATTGGAATTGCTTATTCGAAAGCAAATCGGTCAGCGAGCAATGAAAGGGCACGTATTTGATAAAGTAGGAGAGGTGTTCAATACATTTTACGAACAGCATTTACCTTTCGAATTAACGAATGCCCAAAAGCGCGTATTGAAGGAAATTCGGCGCGATTGCCATACGGGCATACACATGAACCGCCTTGTTCAAGGGGATGTAGGAAGTGGAAAGACCCTTGTGGCTTTGCTTGCCATGTTGATTGCTTTGGATAATGGTTACCAAGCGGCATTGATGGCTCCTACAGAAATTCTTGCCGGACAACATTACGAAACGATTCAATCACTGCTTGAACCTATGGGCGTTCAGGTAGCTTTGCTTACCGGTTCGACGAAGAAAAAACAACGTGAGCAGTTGCACGAAGGGTTAGTCGAAGGACGAATTCAATTGTTGATTGGCACACATGCGTTACTTGAAAATACGGTTCAATTTGCCAACCTTGGTATTGTCGTAATTGATGAACAACACCGTTTTGGTGTGGCTCAACGCGCACGGATGTGGAGAAAAAACCAGGTTCCACCTCACGTCTTGATCATGACAGCGACGCCAATTCCACGTACATTGGCCATGACTTTTTATGGTGATTTAGATGTATCGGTTATTGATGAATTGCCACCTGGCCGAAAACCAGTCAGCACATTTCACCGGTATGAATCGCATCGCTTGAGGTTGTTTGGTTTTATGAAGGAACAAATTGCTTTAGGTAGACAGGTGTATGTGGTGTATCCGTTAATACGAGAATCAGAAACGCTTGATTTCAATAACCTTATGGCAGGTTATGAAGCTATTTCACGCGCATTTCCCCTGCCAGATTATCGCGTGAGTATTGTTCATGGACAGATGAAGCCAGACGACAAAGAGTTTGAAATGCAGCGATTTGTTCGCGGTGAGACGCAAATAATGGTGGCTACAACTGTAATTGAAGTCGGTGTTAACGTTCCGAATGCCTCTGTTATGATCATTGAAAGTGCCGAGCGTTTTGGATTGTCTCAATTGCACCAGTTGAGGGGAAGAGTTGGAAGAGGAGCGGAACAGTCCTACTGCATATTGATGACAGGAAATGAGCTTGGCAAAGATACGTTGAAGCGACTAGAAACAATGGTGTCCACCAATGATGGATTTGAAATTGCAGAGGTTGATCTGCAGCTTCGCGGACCGGGAGATATTATGGGTACCCAGCAAAGCGGCTTGTTAAATTTAAAAATTGCGGATTTATCCAAAGACAGTCAACTCGTAATATTGGCCCGTGATGAAGCACGAAACATACTAGCAGAGGATGAACAGTTGTCAATGCCTCAGCATGCAATGGTTCGAATTGTATTGGAAGAAATACTTAAATCAAGACCGAATTGGGGTAAGATAGCCTAGA
>CANHQC010000042.1 GCA_947462695.1 Flavobacteriales bacterium
CGTTTCTTGGGTTAACCTGTGCCTTATCTACCGGTATTTTCATCGGTTATTTTTGGGTGGTTCCGCTTGTTATTGCCCTCTTTTTATTTCTACTATTCGCATTGGCTATCGCAATTAGTCACCGAATCAATGCATTACGTCGTTTTTTTGATGTGTTTGCGTGTTTGACCGTTGTTGTTTTTGGAATCATTTTAATGCAAGATGCATCGGGAAATTGGAGGCAAAATGCAGTGGTTGAACACTATCAAGCTGGACAAACGGTGATTCTTCGCGTGGAAGAAGTAGGAGACCTGAAAAAGGAATGGGTGAAATGTACAGCGAAAATTGATTCATTAGTTGTCGATTCAGTGTCCGTTGAAGTCAATGAAAAGTTGGTTGTCTTTTTTCAGCATCCACCGAGAAAGCTGGCTAGTGGCGACCAATTCGAGGTTAGATCCTCGCTCGAATGGATTCAGAACAAAGGTAATCCGGGCGAATTCGATGCCGCGCATTACTGGAATTCAAAAGGTTATCGATTGATGACGTTCGCAGGCAAACACGACTTTGAATATGTTCGATCCCAAGCACTTCCTATTTGGGAGATGTGGATGAATCAATTGCATGCTTATTTCAAGTCTGCGCTTATGCATCACCTTGATGGACAAGAGGAGGCTATTGCACTTGCCTTGGTATTGGGAGATAAATCGTTGCTTTCGAGAGAAACATCAACGAGTTTTATGAATACGGGTGCATTGCATGTACTGGCTGTTTCGGGTCTACATGTCGGGTTGATTATGCAAATTTTGCTTGCGTTGTTTGGACAATTCAGCCGATGGATAAGTCGTTATCAAGCGCTTGTTTTTGTCTTGATTTTAATGTGGGTATACGCTGTACTGACTGGTTTGTCACCATCCGTACTTCGTGCCGTTTTCATGTTTACCGTGTTGACGATTGGCGAGCTTTTGGGACGTCCACGGGATAATTTGAACATATTGTTTTTCACGGCTTTTGTCCTAATGCTGCTCGATCCATTCACCTTGTTCGATATCGGGTTTCAGTTATCGTTCTCAGCCATGTTGGGAATTTTTCTTTTTTATCCATCGGTGAGTGCGCTTTTTCATCCGAAGAACAATTTACTAAAATGGTTTTGGGATGCCACAGCCATTGGTTTTGCTGCACAGTTGATGACCACACCCCTTTCGTTGTATTATTTCCATCAGTTTCCCAATTACTTTTTACTTGCCAATACTGGATTAATGTTAACATCCGGATTGATTTTAGGAATTGGTATTGCTCTTTTTGCTTTTTCGTTTGTCCCGATTTTAGGTTGGTTGTTGGGAAAGTTGCTTCATGTATTGATCGCGAGTTCACTTTACTTTTTGCAATGGGTTGAATCGCTACCCGGCGCTGTTGCCACAGGATTTAACGTATCCATCTGGTGGGTGATTTTAGCCAGTTTAGTGACCATTTTTGTTTTCAAGTATTATTCAGTTAAAATGGCAAGAAGGCTTGGGTATGCTATGACTGTTGGTTTATTCGCTGTGTTGTTAGTCAATCGATATGAGCGCTTAACTGCGAAGCAATTGATTGTTTTTAACCACAATCAGCCGCTTATTTTGTGGAAGAATCGCGACAGAATTGCCTGTTTTTACGATTCTAAATTCGCCAAGTTCGATAAGGTAAAACGGCTTGTGCAATCGTATGTGATTGCTTTTCCAGGTCAGGTGTTTTATTACCCGTTAAGACAGAAATGTTTTAGGCTGAATTCAGACGAGTTAACACTAGATGTTTCAAGCAATCTTCAACAAATCGATCTGCAATTGAATGGCCAAAATTATGCCGTGTTAAAGACGGATGAGCTTAAAATGGATGATCAAAACATTACCATTGCCATGCCTTGGTTAGAGACAACTGCAGATCATCATTTAAAAAATGGCGCCGTCATTATTCCATTGAGGTGATTGCTTTACGATCAACCATGAAGTAAGGATTAAGTGTGAATTCAACAACACTAGCTTTCGTTTCCTCAAGTGAAGATTCTTGCTTTTGAGCTGTATAGGTAACAATGAATCCGTTGTTTATTGCCGAACCCCACGATTTTGGAGGAGGTGAATTCCAGTTAAAATTCGTTGCTTGCTGCTTGTAACTCTTACCTTGTAATGTGCCACTGAGCATTCGTTCTACGATTGTTTTTGGATCGGTTGATTGCATGAATTCAATGGATTCCATTAACCGCATGACATGATCGATGAAATGATCCAATTCAACACCCGTCAACTGATCGGCTTTATCCTTAAAGTACATGTAAAACGCTTTTTCTTCGTTGATGTCTGCTGAATAAAACAGTGCGTCCTCTGTCAAAAAACGGTAATAACGGTCTTCATCACGTGCTGAAATGCGAATACTTTGCTCAATTTTAACGTCTTCGATTTGCGTTTCTTTGGTCAGCTGAAAGGTGCAAAAATAAAAAGTGATCGTATCTCTTTCTTTTACAGAAAACAAGTGTTCTTCCAAGTAAATTGGGGATATATTGGCTTGTTGTAATCGTGCGCGTTCAAAACGAATGTTCTCTTCAAGTTTTTCATCTGATTTTCGTCTTTTTTCAAGCGCGTATTTCACATTGTATAAACTATCAAGTAGTCTAAAGTCAGCTGGTTTAACAAGTTCACTTTCGCCAAATTGAATGGGGGAATAGATTGCGCCGGTTTTATTGAAAGTAGAATCACAATAATTTTTAATGGCTTCTTGTCGCCTGAAGAGAAATGCTTCGGGTGTTTCCACTGGCACATAAGATAATCCACATCCATTGAGTAAAAACAGCATGCTCATAACATGTGCAATTAATGAAAATCGGATTAGTTCATTCATACTCTTAAAGTTAGCTGAAATCTGAACAACCCAATTGGTGGATAAAAAAAAATCCACTAAAAAGTGGATTTTATAAATGAATTATGTTCGAAAATTACCGATTTAACATGACAGGCATCACGAGCATCAATATATCTTCATCTGGATTATCTGTTGTTCCCGGCATTAACAATCCTGCTCTCGATGGTTCGCTCATTTCTAAACGAACTTCTTGAGTGTCAAGATTGTTAAGCATTTCCATCAAGAAGCGAGAATTGAATCCGATCTCCATATCATCACCGTCGTAATTACATGTCAAACGCTCGTTTGCTTCATTTGAAAAGTCGATATCTTCTGCTGACAAAGCCAGTTCGGAACCAGCCAGTTTAAGCTTAATCTGGTGCGTTGTTTTATTCGCAAAAATCGATACACGTTTGATCGAACTTAAAAACTGTTGGCGATCAATGGTTAAAACATTTGGATTTTCTTTTGGAATAACGGCCTCGTAGTTCGGGTATTTACCATCGATTAATCGGCAAATAAGCACAAGATCATTGAATGTGAATACGGCATTCGATTCGTTGTATTCCAACTGTACCTCCTCACTTCCAGAAAGATTTGACTTTAAGAGGTTCAATGGTTTTTTAGGAAGGATGAATGATGAGCTGGCATCCGATTGAGAATCGCTTCGTTTGTAACGCACTAATTTATGCGCATCTGTTGCCACAAAAATGATGTCTTGCGGACTAAATTGGCAAAAAACACCACTCATAACTGGTCGAAGATCATCGTTGCCCGTGGCAAAAAGCGTTTTGTTGATCGCTTTCGAAATAATATCTCCTGAAATTTTTACGGTATTTCCATTTTCAATACCCGGCGTTCGTGGAAAGTCATCGCCATTGAATCCGACCATTTTGGATTTACCATTATCGTAGGCAATCTCAATTGAAAAATTCGTGCTGTCCACTAAAAACGCACACGGTTGATCGGGAAGGTTTTTAAGTACATCCAATAGTAGTTTGGCAGGAATGGCAATTTTACCAGATTCTTTGGCTTCGACTTCTAGCGTTGTGCGCATAGTCGTTTCAAGATCTGATGCCGATACGGTAAGTTGACCATTGATGATCTCAAATAAAAAATTGTCCAGAATTGGCAACGAATTACTCGTACTCAATACTCCTGAAATACTTTGTAAATGCTTTAATAGCGTCGTACTCGATACAACAAAGTTCATGCGTTCAAATTTGTCTCAAAACTAAGAAAGGATGGACAGAAATCACCTTTTTTCACTGGTGATTTTTACTTTTTTATTAACAATCAATTCCCGAGACCGAATCAACTACTTTGTGGGATTCAGGTTGGATTTCATCCTTCCGGAAAGATCAAAAGGGAAATAAACATTCCCCATAATGAGTGGATTGAATACGTAATATTGGCATTTAACTACCTGTCCGTTGGGTAACTCACACCAAAATTTATTCATGTCAATATTGACAACGTCACCAAATTCGTTAGTAAATGTGTCTTCAGATTTAATTCGGAACATGCGAAGTTTGGTAGTTTTACCTGTAGTTTCTTTTAATGTCAACGTGCCAAAGGGCATCGACTTTTTCAAACTATCTACCTGTTTATCGTTTAATTCAAAATTGGCTAAGTCAAAGTGTACTTTCTTGTAATTCTGCAAATAACGCAGAATCATAGCGGTATCAACCTGTGGTAGTTTTCGATCTTGTTGGTAGACGTCCATTTTAGTTCCTTTTTTGGTCACACTAAAACTCAAAGTTGGATCGTCGTAATACCGAACATCGACTTTCGCAATTCGCTCCAATGGGACAGCAAATATGTTGGTACACATCCATTTTCGTCTGTCAGCAAAAAACCGTGGTTCGATTATTCCATGTTCACCTTTGATTTTCATCATTACAGGATGGGTGCTTTTGCCGTATTCTTTTGAATCCAACAACATAATTTGACCGTAATGGTCTTGAGCATTTGGACCGATGTACCACGTTTTTGTCCATTCGCCATCTTGAAAGATCTCCACTTTAATGTGTTGTGACGACATCAATGTGGTGAATTTTGAATGCGAATTGTCTGGTAGGTAACCTTTGAATTCGATATTTTTAAGGGCTTCTAAGATGAATTGAACATTGGTCTGCGTAACGCACGTACCATCAACTTCTGTCCAGCCTTCTGCAGCGCGAACGAGTTCTATTTTTTTCGAAAACGCATCTGTGATTACAAGTTTATCGACTGCGCTTGTATCTGCTACACTGAATTCGATCAGTTCGGTATCTGATTTTCCTTGTTGATTCATTAACCGGTAGGCGTACCAACCTAAACCACCAACTACCAGTAAAGAAACTATGAGGATGACAATTCTTTTCATGATTATTTCGCGTATTTACGTTTGCGTATCCAGGCCATAAGGAAGGCAAAGATTAATATGAGAAGGATAGGTAACAGGACATTTAGCGTCTTGTAAAATCCAGCATCGGTTTTCACTTTTTCTTTATCGATTTCATGAATGTCAATCTGACGACTTCGCACATCAAGAACAGATTGATCGCCCATCATGTAATCGGTTAAATTCTGAAAGAATTCTTGATTTCCGAAAAACAAAGGCACTCCCAATTGAGCGAGTTCAGGATCCATGCGTAAGTCGTTTATTTCTGTTGGACGGTACATGAATTCCGTTCCTGTGCGGCTCAACATTGAATCGTAAGAATTGGCAATGAAACGTCCATTTCCAACAAGAAATACTTTTCCTTCTTTCGTGCTTTTTTCCTTGTACTTCGCAATTGGATTCTTAGCAAAATCATCAACAATTCGGTTTTTAAAATGCGATTCGAATCTGCCCTCTACTAGTCCGGCTAAACAACGTTTATTGATTTCATCAGTAGGATTTGCAATGAGCTCCGGATTCTTGCCATAGTTTAACGGCATGGCCAAACTTACCATTGGTGCAAGTCCTGTCACATTCGAATTGGTTGAAGACGTAAGTATCGGTGTAAGGGTGTTTTTACTGTTACCTACAAACTGAATTTCATTGGCATATTTTAATGCGACGGGTTCCACATTTCTGGCAATTGGGTGATCTCCAGGAGTCGCTAACACATGAAAAAACCATGGGATCAATGACTGTTTGGCAAAAGGAACTGACTTTGGCGCACAACGGGCGTCCACTACAAGATTTTCATTGATTTTTAATCCATAGTCAAAGAGCATACGTTCCAATCCCGTCTCAAAGCGAGTCGTATGTGTAATGCCGTTGGCGTTCAAGGTATCCTCGTTGAGTTGGAGTGCATCAAGGAAGCACATCAAGCGACCGCCCCGCATGACAAACTGATCAATAATGTACAGTTCCTTATCGTTGAACTTTTGAGTAGGTCGCGCAATAATCAACCCGTCTAATCCATCCAATGCAGCTAGTGAATCGTTAAGGGATACATCTGCTATGGCGAAATAGGGAGAAATGAGCGCGCGTGCACGTTGTGTCTGCGCAAAGGTTAATTCACCATGTCCTTGCAAGAATCCAATGCGTGGTTTTGCTTTTTGGGTTGCCCTTCTCAAGGAGCTTACAAGGATGTATTCCAGGTTATTCAATGAGTTTTCAAGGATTTCTGTCAGTCCTTCAAGGGTATACGGTTTTCCTGGAGGTGTTCCAGGTAAGAATTGAATATTTTGAACGGTAGTCCCGCCATAATCGATGATAGCTCCCGGCCAAAGTAACAATTGACTCTGAGAACCATCTTTCATGTAGACTACATCCATTGGAATGATTCCTTTTCCCCTGGCGTATAGGTTTTCAAATAGAAGTTGTTGTTCTGCTTCCGGACCGACATTCGGATTGATGAATTGGAATTCTATTCGGTCGCCAGCGTACTGTTTGAATTCTTTGAGTTTGTCTTCTATCGCATTTCTAAACAATCGTATTTCTGCCGGTAGGTTGCCCTCGAGGTAAATTTTAATGTTCAAGCGATTTTCGAAATTGGCGTCATTCTCGAGAAAAGTTATCGTTCCTTCAGCCAAAGAGTAACGCTTATCTTCGGTCATGTCCAAACGTGTATAGACAAGCGAGCCGATAATATTGACAATTACAATACCCACACCAACAATGAGTAGGAAGGTCCAATTAAATAACCCTTTTCCAACTTTTTTCTTCTCGGCCATGGTTAACGTTTTAAAGTTTTAATCACGGTAAGTGATGCGATAATGAACAGTGCAATGGTTGTTAAGAAGTAAATGAGGTCGCTTGTATCAATTACTCCTTTTTTAATGGCGTCATAATGGTAAGATAGGCTCATGTATTGAAGGATGAAGTCGAATTTACCCATTTGACTAAAGGAACCAAGTAGCCTAAATCCGTCGTAAGTAATCCAACATAAGAACATGGCGAGAATGAACGCTACAATTTGACTACTTGTCAAGCTACTTGCAAACGTCCCAATCGCAACAAATGTCGATCCAAGCAATATTAAGCCGATATAGGAAGTAAGTGTCGCTCCGCCATCTATAACGCCTACAGGATTGCCAAGTGCGTACATAGATAAGTAGTAAATAATTGTTGGGAGAATGGCGATAATCAAGAGCGTAACTCCTGCAAAATACTTAGCGAGAACAATGTTCAAGTCAGAAATTGGCCGGGTAAATAACAATTCTATTGTCCCAGTCCTGCGTTCCTCTGCTATTGAACGCATGGTTATTGCCGGAATGAGGATAAGGAAAATTACGGGTGAAAGATTGAAGAAGGGAATTAGATCAGCTTCTGTTCCTTCGAGTAAGTTAGTGTTGTAAGAGATGATCCAATGGAATAATCCTGAAGCGATGAGGTAGATCAAAATAAAAATATACCCGATGATCGAGCTCAGGAAACTTTTAATTTCTCTGAAATACAATGCTTTCATGTGAGCCAATTAGATGGTGTGCTCAAAATTACAATTTCCTTTTGAAATGTGGTGTGGATGATAAATCAAGTAATTAGCTAACTATCGTGTAAAAAAAAATCCTGCCGAAGCAGGATTTTTGGATTCTCGAATAAATATATTGTTAAGCTAACTTAACATCAACTGCATTCAATCCTTTGCGGCCCTCTTCAAGGCTGAATTCAACTTCGTCATTTTCTTTGACTTTGTCAACCAAACCTGAAACGTGAACGAAATACTCTTTGTTCGATTCGGCATCGATAATGAAACCAAATCCTTTTGTTTCATTGAAGAATTTTACAACTCCTTTACTCATTGTGATAATATTAATTTGGGTAAAGGTACGCTTATAATTGAATGAACAACGGAAAAGTTCTATTATTCAGTAAAATAGTTCGAAAATCCGTCGATTATTACCCTTTTTTCAATGAAAATCCGTCATATACAGCTGCTACAGTCCATGCTTCAGCCGATTTGGCAAACCACGGTTTAATCTGAGGCCATATTTCGCCAAATGTTTTTGATAAGCGATAGTTTTCAAGATCTTGTTCATCATCCCATTGACTATAGGTGAATACAACGCATGGATTGGCTTGATCCTGGAGTAACTGCATGCCCGCGCATCCTGGAAAATTATTCACTTTGTCTTTTATGGTTTCAAAAAAGGAAAGGAATTGGCCAATACGTTCTTGTTGGAATTCCAATTTAACGATTCGCGTTATCATCCGAATAGAGAGTCAAGTGTGTCGCGCGATCCACGCGGAGTAAATTCAATTCGCACGACATCGCCAGTTCGGATACCGAACAATTTCTCAGCACCGCCGTAGCTCATGTTCGCACCCCGATTAACCGCAATCTCCAATAATCCATTCGCGTTAAATAAGGCCACACGCTCACCAGACGGAACAGCATTGTACGACGGTGATATTTCGTCTATGTGGTACTCCCTGTTTCTGTAATAAATCGTGAATGGAATATCTTTGCCAAATCGATCAAAAAGTGATTGATGAACGTTGGTAATGAGGTTCCCATACGCATCAATGTGAATAACATTTCCCTTAATCAGGTTCGTTTCTAGCACAGCTGTTAACTGGAAGGATTTCTTATACGAATCGAATGGAGAAGCAAGTTCTTCAATTGGTGTGCCCAAAAGCAAACGACAAGCTGTTGGAATCAGCATGTTCTTTGTCGGGAATTTGAACAGGTTTTTGTTTGATAGCACATCATCGATGCGGTAAAATGCATCTGGCTTTTCTTCTTTTAAAAATGCACCAAAGAACCCGTTGTCGTTTCCAATGAACCACTGCTCTTTATACAAAAGTACCGAAGGAAACGATCCTTCTGAGCCTGAAAAATTAATCATGGGCTCGCTGTCTACACCGATTACATGGATCGTTCCTTTGGGAAAGTCTTCGTAACAATTGGAGAGAATGAATGCTGCACCAGCAGAATCAAAAGGCTTTACAGCGTGCGTGATATCGACAATTGCCGCGTCCGGAACGAGAGATAAAATAGTTCCTTTCAACGAGGCAACATAATGATCTTGCACTCCCATATCCGTTGTCAATGTAATTATTTTCATACGGGTTGTAAAGGCTTTTTCCGGAGCCGATTTAATTTATTAATTTTGCTTCAAAAATAGGATTATTCAAGGGAAAGTCAGTAGAACTAAAAAGAAATTTCGGCTTGCAAGAAAAAAATATCGAGATACAGGGCATTAATCCCGTTGAACTCTTCGGTGTCAACAATGCCCAACTAAAACACATAAAAAGTTACTTCCCCAAACTTAAAATTGTTGCTAGAGGAAACAACCTAACCATTGCTGGTGATGAGGAAGTAATGGATGAATTTGAGCGAAAGTTTGAACTCATTGTCCAACACTACAATAAGTTTAACATCCTTACAGAGAATAATATAGACAACTTGATGCTCGCTGATGGAGCTCGGTTGATTTCTACAGATGATGGATCAGAAACGCTCGTTCATGGCAATGGTGGTGTTAAGATAAAAGCCCGAACGGTTAATCAAAAGAAGTTAGTTCAGGCCGTTAATTCAAATGATTTAGTATTTGCTGTCGGACCTGCGGGAACGGGTAAAACGTATACGGCAGTAGCGCTTGCTGTTCGCGCATTAAAGGCAAAAGAAGTCAAACGAATTGTGCTGACTCGTCCAGCAGTTGAAGCAGGGGAGAACCTCGGATTTCTTCCAGGTGATTTAAAAGAAAAATTAGATCCTTATTTGATGCCGTTGTACGATGCCTTGCGAGACATGATTCCACCCGAAAAACTTGGTGACATGATTGAATTTGGCATCATAGAAATCGCTCCTTTAGCCTTCATGCGTGGACGTACCTTGGACAAAGCGTTTGTGATACTTGATGAGGCTCAAAATGCTACGGCGATGCAAATGAAAATGTTTTTGACCCGCATGGGAATGACCGCTAAGTTTGTTGTTACTGGCGACATGTCACAGGTAGATTTGCCGCATCGTCAACGTTCTGGACTGTCTTATGCATTGGATGTCTTGAATGATGTGGAGGGGGTTGGAATCATTCGCCTTGGGCAAACGGATGTGATGAGACATAGCCTCGTGAAGCGAATTGTTCATGCATTTGATGTAGCCGAGGCCAATGATAAGGAGGCTAAATTAAAGGCGAAAGAAGCGGCAGCTGAAACGGAGAAAAACAGAAGATACAACTCAATTAAAGATAAAAATGGATAACGCAATTACCTCATCAAGCTTTCAATTTGCTGGACAAAAAGCAGTTTACAATGGAAAAGTAAGGGATGTATACACACTTGAAAATGACCTGTTGGTAATGGTAGCGTCTGACCGTATTTCTGCGTTTGATCACATTTTGCCTAAGGGTATTCCGCACAAAGGTCAGGTGTTGAATCAAGTCGCTACGCTCTTTTTAAATGCCACACGCGATATTGTTCCGAATTGGTTGATTGGTACTCCTGATCCGTCGGTTGCTGTTGGCTATGCGTGTGAACCGATTCGCGTAGAGATGGTCATTCGCGGTTATTTAGCCGGACATTCAGCAAGAGAATACAA
>CANHQC010000043.1 GCA_947462695.1 Flavobacteriales bacterium
TAGGATTGGATGTCGTTCAACTTGATATGCATTCTCATCTACTTCCTGGAATAGATGACGGATCGAGAACAATGGATGAATCAATCGCCATGATTAACAAAATGGCTGAAATGGGGTATACTCACATCATTACTACGCCTCACATCATGCACGAAGTTTATCCAAATACAAAAGAAATCATCGAAGGGAAATTAACCGAAGTAAGAGAAGAAATTGACCGACTAGGCATTCCCGTAACGTTCAATGCCGCCGCTGAATATTACCTCGATTACAACCTTATGGAGTCGATTAAAACAAAACAACTGCTAACCCTTGGGGATGGATACGTGTTGGTCGAGTTCGGATTCATTTCTCCGCCAACCGGTTCTGATGAACTCATTTTTGAAATGCAATCCAAAGGTTACAAACCTATCCTAGCTCACGTCGAACGTTATGGGTATTACTTCAATGAGATAAGTGAAATTGAACGCTTAAGGGAAAGGGGAGTGCTGCTTCAGATGAATTTGCTGTCCTTGACAGGGCATTATGGATTAGACGTAAAAAAACAAGCTGAAAAGCTAGTGGACAAAGGGTGGATCGATTTCGTGGCATCAGATTGTCACCGCATGCAGCACCTTCAACTTATCGAAAAAAATCTTTCGATTAACTACATTCAAAAGTTACTCGGAAGCACATTAAAGAACAAATCGCTGCTTTTCACTTAAAAATAGAACCAATTTCCGTTTACTTTTCCATTTGATAGAATAAGCGTGGGAAAGGGGATCTTTAACATGTTGAGGGGTTCAAGCAATGATTTTAACCACTTCCGCTTTATAGGTAAGGCATTGAAATCCACATCCAAAGATAACAGCCACTGCTGTCTTGCATTATAGGTTGGTGAATTAGTGACTGAATAGTCAGTAAATGTATTTTGGTCACCAACCAACTTCGCATCAATACTATAGCCGACAGAAATACAAAGCCACTTTGGAAAGGTGCTCGTTGTGAAAAATTTTCCGGGACTCAAACTTATCCAATACGTTTGTCCATTGTAATCTTTCAACAATCGTTCAATAGGAGAATAACCCAAGACCTCTGGACGGATAGCAGCGTAGCCTGTCGGATGATAGGAAAACTTCGGCAATAAACGTTGCTCTTTCCATAGGAATTCCTGCCCGCAGAAAAGCAAAGCCCCAACCGAATTACTTGCCATATCTGCCCATGAAAATCCCCATCCAGAGCTGTAACCGTCCATAATCTCCAAAGTTGTTTGAAACCCTAAACCTATAGCCGTTCCAATGAACACAGATTTTTTAACAGGTAAACTTGCCCAAAGCACCGCGTTTTTTGAGTATTTACTGAGTTGATAGGTCGTGTAAAAATGACCTGCTTTGTCTGCCATTAACCAGTCTGTTGCATCATTAAAAAAATGAAATTTACCAGTTGATTGATCGGCATACCACACATTCCATAATCCAACTGTACTTCCCGCCCAAGCTGCACCGATGCCTCCTAAACTAAACGCCAGTCTTTTTGGGTGAATACCCTGCTGATATTCGGTTGTATCACTCCATTTTTGTTGGGCAAATAAAGTGTACTGAATGAAACAAATGCAAAAAAGAAATGTAAAGCGTGACATTCTGCCCAAAAAGCGTTAATTAGTTGAACCGTTTGATACGTTAAAAATAACTAATCAATTCGTACTACCTCGAAATATGGTTAAATTCGGAGGTGGACAAAACCAACACAAATAAACTATGAATAAAATACGCAAAGATTGGAACGATATTAAAATCAACGATAGTTGGGCCATTTTCAAAATAATGTCAGAGTTTGTCGAAGGCTATGAACGAATGGCTCGAATTGGTCCATGCGTTTCCATTTTCGGCTCTGCACGAACGAAAGAAAATAATCCCTACTATCAAATTGGTATCGAAATTGCCGAATTACTTGCCGAAGCGGGGTATGGAGTCATTACTGGTGGAGGTCCAGGAATCATGGAAGCCGCAAATAAAGGCGCCCAAAAAGGTGGAGGTAAATCAGTAGGACTCAACATCGATCTGCCTTTCGAACAAAATCACAATCCGTTCATCGATCCGGAACACAACTTGGAATTCGACTACTTCTTTGTTCGAAAAGTTATTTTTGTTAAATACGCCCAAGGTTTTGTCATACTACCCGGTGGATTTGGCACACTGGATGAGTTTTTTGAGGCACTGACACTAATCCAAACAAAAAAAATAAATAAACGCCCTGTCGTTTTAATTGGAAAAACCTATTGGCAAGGACTTGTAGATTGGATCGAAGCGAGTATGTTGAATCAAGAACAAAACATTTCTGCCAACGATTTGTCACTCTTTCGGATATTAGATACCGCTCAGGAAGCATTTGATTACATCGATGACTTTTACAAGACACACGAGTTATCGCCAAATTTCTAATTTTTCATTGCCTTAATCAAATGTTTACTCACTACTTAATTTGCTATATTTGCTCTTTATTGAGTTAAATGAGTCGTTGGTCAGATATTAAGGTATTTGTAAGTAATAAGCGTTTTCTTAAGCTTGTCGGATGGGTAGTTCTCACGTATGCACTGATTATAGGTACAACAATGTTCTACCTGGATATCTACACGAATCATGGGGAACAAATAGAAGTGCCGAATTTAGTTGGTCAGCGTCTGGATAACGTAAAAAACAATCTAGACGAATTGGGTTTACAATACGAAATATTGGATTCGATCTATGAACCAAGCAAACCTGAAGGTACCATTCTCGATCAAGATCCAAATCCAACTAATTTGTCACAAGTTTTCGTGAAAGAAGGACGTATTATTCGCCTGCGCGTTTCGAAAAAATCGAGATTGGTTGAAATGCCAAGCTTAGTGGATAAAACACAGCGATTTGCAGAAAGCATTCTTGAAAATAGAGGCTTAAAATACAGGATTCAATTTAGACCAACGAACGAAGCTAACGGTGCTGTCTTAGAACAATTGTACAAAGGTCGACCGGTCAAAGAAGGAGCCCGTATTCCAATTGGTGGAGTCATCACCTTAATTGTCGGTCAAAATGACCTCGGTGAACCTGCTGAAATTCCAGATCTTTTTGGAATGACAATATTTGAAGCAAAAGATCGTTTAGCTGCAGCCGGTGATTTTGTTTATCTGCCGGTTTGTAATGATTGTTCAACCTATGAAGATTCTTTGGCTGCGCGAATCACCTCCCAATCCCCAGAATACTTGGAAGGAGTGTTAGTGCCAGCCGGAACAACAATAACTGTTTACGCAACAAAGAATTTTTCTGAAGCTGAACTGGAAAACCCTTAACATTCAATGTGCAAATGAAGTTTTTTTCAGCAATCTTTTTTTTCTTTATTGCTTTTTCTGGATTTACTCAATACGAAAGTATAGGTCCGCTAACGTCCAATCCAGATATAGCAAGAAATCAAATGGAACACTCAATGGTGAAATCGAATAGCACATTCGATAGCACGTTCATTTACATCTCAGACACACTTCAATTGCCGTTTCTAGATGAGTTCTCAACAAATAAATTTCAACAATACACGCCTGACTTTACAGATCCTTCACTAACATTTGATAAGAAATTCAGACTATTAGACGATCAAACCTCGGTCCCTCTTCCCACCGGACAATTTTATTCAGATCAACCAACTTTTCGAAGGGTATATGATTTGGTAACATCAACCTTTTCAGATATACCATTTGCAGCGGATACAATAAAAGTAGGCGACCTTACAAGTTACCCCGTTGTATACGAATCACTTTTGCTTTACCCGCCATATTACATTTACGATACAACTGGCGTCACTGATATTTCAGATACTGTTTGGCTGACAAACCCACCTTTTTTTCAAGATTCAGCTACGCAATTCTTTGCTACTCTCGATGACCTAAATGCATATTGGTTAGACGATTTTGCCTACCATAACTACCGTTTTGCCAAAGATCCTAGAACCTTAGGAGTAGCGACTTTTGATGGGCTGGATGAAAATGGGTTCCCTTATGCCATCGGAACTACCGTAACGAATTATGCAGATCGTCTTACATCGAAACCGATTAATCTGGCTAACTTTTCCGATGCTGATTCTGTTTATTTTAGTTTTTTGTATCAATCAGAAGGTCTGGGTGATATACCTGAAGCAGGGGATTCATTGATTTTGGAGTTTTATGCGGAGGATCTCAACCAGTGGTTCTGGATATGGAGCGCTTCCGGAGAATCTGTTTCAACGTTTAAGCATGGCCATATTCGTGTTTCAGACCCCAAATTCTTCAAGAAAGGGTTTCAATTTAGGTTTAGAAATTACGGTGCGCTTTCTGGAATGTTAGATGTGTTCAATGTTGATTATGTGTATTTACGCGAATTGTCAGGTTTTCAGGATACCTTGTTTAAAGATTTCGCTTTTTCCTATCCAGTTGGAAGCCTCATAAAAACCTATACATCTGTTCCATGGGATCATTTTAAGAATAATCCGATTGGAAAAATGAACGATCAATTCAATGTTGTGGTATACAATGGAAGTAACATCATGGAAAACAACCAAAATGGGTTGGTGGAAATTTCCTACAACGGAATGCCGGAAGGATCCTTTGTGTTAAATGCTCAAACGTTGTCTGGGGGACTTATAAATTATGGTCCTAATTCAACCTACTCTTCATTTCACGACCTTAGCGGGGGGTATGTTTTTGATATTTCAAAACCGGGTAATCACCAGTCTTTCGATATCTTAACTACTGCCTCTGCTCAGTTTCCGAATCTGGCCTTGAATGATTCTACCTTCGGAAATCAAGTGTTTTTTAATTATTATAGTTACGATGATGGAACAGCAGAAGCAGCTTATGGTCCAACTGGAAATCAAGCGCGATTAGCAATTAACTATGAGACTTACGAACCAGACTCATTGATAGGAATGAGTATGCACTTCGTTCCATCTGTCAACGATGTATCAAATAAGTTGTTTACATTAACGGTTTGGGATGATGTCAATGGTTCCCCTGGTACTATTCTTTACGAAGACAATGTGTTTTTCCCAAGGCAACCGATTTATTCTGGTACGCGAAATGGGTTTGTGAATTATTTCTTCAAGGACACGTTGAAAGTTGCAGTTGAAACGAAATTTTACATCGGTTGGCGACAGTTTGATGCCGAACGATTGAACATAGGTTTAGATCGCAATACAGACAATTCAGAACAAGTTTTTTACTCGATAAACGGTGGGGCAACATGGGTGCAATCGTCAATACCAGGATCGGTAATGATAAGACCAATATTCTCCACAGCAATGGATCCCGAACTCGGAATAGAAGATAATATAAGTGAACCGTTTGTCAAAATCTTCCCAAATCCTTCAAATGAATGGATTAAAATCGAAACGGATTTTGCGAATTGGTCAGGCTTCTCAATTTATAGTCTTGATGGAAAGGAAGTAATGAATTCATTCGAAAAAGAACTTAATGTTTCCATGTTACAAAACGGAATTTACGTAGTGCGCATTCATGGTGTAAACAATGTTTATAAATGGATGAAAATCTAATTGAGGAAGGCAATCCTTTGCTTGATACGGAAACAGAGGAGGAGGAGTTATACGAACATTATAAGTTCATTGCTGATCCAGGACAAGAAATCATCAGAATTGATAAGTTTCTAATCGATCGTTTACCTAATACGTCAAGAAATAAAATTCAAACGGCAGCAAAGAATGGAAATGTATTCGTTAATGCAGCGCCCGTAAAACAAAATTACAAAGTAAAACCTGGTGACCAAGTTGCGCTCGTTTTGCCTTATCCAGTAAGAGAATTAAAGCTAATTCCACAAGATATTCCATTGGATATTGTTCATGAGGACGATACGCTTATTGTGGTCAACAAATCCGCAAACATGGTCGTTCATCCAGGATATGGAAATTACAAAGGCACATTGGTTAATGCCTTAATCTTCCATTTTGAACACCTGGCTCAACCGAAAAATGACTATTTCGGAAGACCAGGCCTGGTGCACCGGATTGATAAGCATACCACAGGTCTTTTAGTTGTCGCAAAAACAGAAACAGCATTGATGCATCTTGCTCAGCAGTTTTACGATAGAACAACTGAGAGAAGATATGTGGCCTTGGTTTGGGGTGATGTAAAAGAGGACGGTACAGTTACAGGGAATATTGGACGATCATTAAAAAACAGAAAAGTGATGACTGTTTTTCCTGATGGTGACCATGGTAAACATGCCGTGACTCATTACAAAGTGATCGAACGATTCGGACTTGTTACGTTAGTTGAATGTAAACTTGAAACAGGCAGAACTCATCAAATTCGTGTGCACATGAAGCACATCGGTCACCCGTTATTTCATGACCTCGAATACGGCGGTGATGACATTGTTAAAGGAACCAAATCTGCATCCTATCAAAAATTCATTGAAAATTGCTTTTCGTTGTTACCAGGTCAGGCGCTGCATGCGAAGACGATTGGTTTTGTCCATCCTGAATCGCTTCAAATGGTCCGGTTTGAATCTAACTTACCTGAAGAATTCCAGGAGTTACTTGAAAAATGGAGAAGGTATACTGCTCATCCATAAATAGGCTTTTGAACACGAAAATCTGTGAAGATTTAAACCTACATTCATTTTTTTTCGCGGATTTAAATTTGTTTACTTATTTTTACCCATCGCAGAAAGCAGTAGTATGACAGATAAATACAATTCAATCTCCATATACACCTGTTTATTCGATAGTCAAGTTAATGCAAAATAAGTACCATGAACTACAAAGTTTTACTATCCTTTTTGTTTGTAGCAATGATTTCTTCTTTCAATGCGCAAAACAAAACGCTTGAAGAAGCAAACCGTTATTTCAATAGTAATATGTATTGTGAAGGAGCAGATAAATGCGCAGAAGCATACTCTAAGCTTTCACGTAAAGGAAAACAAGCGCTAAGAGACAAAGCAGATATGGCTTTTAAAACAGCGGAGTGTTATCGGTATACAGACAGATTCAAAGACGCGAATGAATGGTATGACCGTGCGTTATTGTTAGATTTTCAAGAAGTTAACCCTGAGATCTTTTATTACAATGGAGAAATGCTCCGAATGATGGGTCAATTTGAGAAGGCTCAAGCGAGTTATGAGAACTACAAAAAAATAGTTCCAAATGATGTTCGTGGCGATGTAGGTATTCAATCTTGTAAGGATGCTAAGTCTTTTAAAGCGAATAAAACACGCCACGTTGTGGTGAATCAAACAGCCATAAACAAAAAAGAAATGGATATGGCTCCAATGTTTGCTGATAGAAAAGAAACGAAGCTATATTTCGCATCAAGTAGAAATGGTAGTACCGGTGGAAAAGATCCAATTTCATGTGAATCTTACATGGACATTTGGGTGAGTGAAATCGATAAAAAAGGAAATTGGGGAGAACCTCAATTGATTGACAAAAGAGGTGTGATTAATACAGAAGCTCATGAAGGATCTGCTTCGTTCGACGCTCGAGGTAAAATCATGTTCTTTACCCGTTGTCCAAATATGAAAAAAGAAAATCTTGGTTGTGAAATTTGGATGAGTGAGTTAAAAGGTAAGGATGAATGGATGAAACCAGAAAAGCTTGTCCTGAAGGCAAATGATTCTATATCTATTGGACATCCATGTGCTTCTGATGATGGGAAATCGCTCGTTTTCGTATCAGATGCTCCAGGAGGTTTCGGTGGCAAAGATTTATATATTACCACACTAGATAAAAAAACGAATACATGGACTGACCCGAAAAACCTAGGTCCAGAAATCAATACTGCTGCAAATGAATTATTCCCAACTTTCGGTAAAGATGGCAGCCTTTATTATGCTACCGACGGACTACCAGGTTTTGGAGGGTTAGATTTGTTCAAAGCGACTAAGGCAGGTGCTGAATTGAAATGGGAAAATCCAAAGAACCTTGGTTTCCCAATCAACTCCGAAAATAACGACTACGGTCTTTATGAACTTTCTGATCGCAAAGGTTATTTTACCTCTGAAAGAAAAGACCCAGACGGTAAATTCAATCCTGATATCTACAGCTACGAATTGCCTCCTAATCTATTCGATTTGCGTGTAATTGTTAGTGAACTTGGAGATAAAAATGTGCGTATTGCTGATGTACGTGTAGTAGTTAAAGGTTCTGATGGTTCTCTATGGGAAGGTTACACTAAAAAAGATGGTGCTACTCAACTTTGGGATAAGAAGGTTGACGGTAAACGATACGTGAACGAAGAAACTTCATATACAATATCAATCGCTAAAGAGGGATATCACGAAGACAAGAAAGGTGCTCAGTTCACAACACTTGGTCTTACATACGATCAAAACTTCGTGATTGATATGGCTTTGCTTCCGAAGAAACCAATTCGTCTTCCAGAGGTGCGCTATCCGTTGAATCAATGGACGCTTTTAGTTGATTCTACAATCAATTCTCCAGACTCCCTACTTTTCGTTTACAATTTGTTACAAGAGTATCCTGAAATGGTTCTTGAGCTAAGCTCACACACAGATTCACGTGGTAAGGATGAAGCAAACCAACGTCTATCAGAAAACCGTGCTAAAGCATGTTACAAATTCTTAGTTGAACAAAAAGGAGTAGATGCTAGAAGAATCGTTCCTGTAGGTAAAGGAGAATTAATGCCGAGATCAGTCTATAAAAGAGGCAATGATTACTTCGATGCAATGCCTGCAGATCCGACAGGAGTTGAAACAGTCGTCTTAACCGAAGCATACATTAATCAGTTCAAGACTACAGACCCTAAGCTTTTCGAAAAATTACATCAGTTGAACCGTAGAACGGAAGGACGTGTGTTACGCATGGATTTTGATCCTGCGAAAGACCCTGCAGCCGACCCTAATCTTAAGCAGTTCGTAAAATATCCATAATTTAATTGGTTGAAAATAATTTAGAAAAGGCGCTCAATTGGGCGCCTTTTTTTATCTTCAGGATATAACTGTTTCCTATGCCTGAATTCTACCTGCACTACCTTTGGTTTACAAAACAGATTGCCTTATTCAACTTACAAATCCCACATGGAGACCAATTAGAAATAATTGATTTTGGTGAGTACAATGCTTCTACAAGCGGACCTGATTTTACAAATGTCGTTATTAAGTATGGTGATTTAATCTGGTGTGGATCGGTTGAAATGCACATCAATTCATCTGATTGGTATAACCATAATCATCACAATGACGAAGCCTATAATCAAGTAATATTGCACGTGGTTTATAACTACAATCAAATCGTATGTTTGCCACATGGTGAGCTTCTAACGCTCGAATTAAAAGATCAAATCAACCATGCGCATCTTATTTGGTTTAAAAATCATTACATAAAACAGAATGAATTGCCATGCTCGAAACTTGCAAATGACAGTCACAGAAATATTTTACTCAATGAATGGGAGAGAAGTGTTGTTAAAAGATTGAAGAACAAAGTTCACCGATTTATTCAACAGGATATCAGTCCTGAGGCTATTTTTTATAGATTGATTGCCCGCGCTTTTGGAGGTGTGACTAACCAATTGCCGTTCGATGAAATGACAGAGCGGCTGTCTTTAGATGAGGTTTTGAGTTTGACGAGTATTGAAAGAATACACCTCATTTGTGTCACGAGTGGATTGAGCGAATTCCAACCAGTTGAAATAGATTGGTACATTGAACAACCACCTGATGTCGCTTCTGCTGTACTCAATTCCAGTTGGAAAAGAAAAGGTCAACGTTATTTTAGTCACCCTGTCTTACGCGTTAAGCAGTACGCAGTGCTCATGGCTTTTTGGGAACAAATACGTGAAGTGATCAATTCAGATTCATCTAATCTTATAAAAGAATGGAAAGCATCGATGCAAAATATAAATGAAGCCCTTAAACAAAAAAGTTGTTATCCAATTGCTAAATCAATGCAGAACCACCTTCTAATTAATGCCGTTATCCCTTTTAAGTATTTTATTGACGATGAAGACACCAAGTCAGCCTTTCAATTATTACGCGCATTACCTTCAGAAAACAATGCGGTTCGAAGGCAATGGTCCAGAGTGAATCAAATTTCAAAAAATGCACTCCATTCGCAAGGAAGTATTGAATATTTTAATGATTTTTGTTTAAATTTCAAGTGCATGCGTTGTGTACTTGGAAACCAACTTCTTTATGGGGGTAATACAGAAAACAACCTTTTTTTTTGAAATGCGCTCCTTCGGTGTCTGTCGGTGGTGGGCTACTAAATTAGGAATCAGGATCGAAAAAGTTCGTTTAGGATTTATTTACGCGTCCTTTCTGACTTTCGGTTCCCCACTGGTTATTTATGTTGCCATGGCATGGATTCTAGAACACAAACATTATTTCAAATTTCAACGAGCTAAACGCAAGTCAATTTGGGAAATTTGATCCTATTATGAGATACACTTTAATCAAAAATGTCTACCTCTTAATTGCTACAATTTTTGGCATTATTTCTTTTGGTGTTGCTGGTTTCATGACAATAGAGGACTGGCCGTTATGGGATGCGCTTTATATGACCATTATTACCATTACAACAGTCGGATATGGTGAAGTTCATCCACTTTCAACCAGTGGACAAATGTTTGCATCGGTATTAATAATTAGTAGTTTCGGTTTCTTTGCTTTAGCCATAACAAATTTATCAAGCTATGTTTTTAGCGGAGAGTATCAGCTTAGGTTGCGTAAGTTCAAATTAATAAGAAAAATTGCAAAAATGAATGGACATATAGTTGTGTGCGGATACGGACGTGTAGGTCGGCAAGTAGTAAACGATA
>CANHQC010000044.1 GCA_947462695.1 Flavobacteriales bacterium
AACAATGGATTTAACGGGTTACACCAATCCACACGTGAATTTTTCAAAGTGGTTCTTTTGTCTTTACGGTAATCCACCAGATGACACCTTAAAGGTTATTGTAAATAATGGATTAACATCGGTAGTAATTAGCCAGACAGTGTCGGACACCAATTTATTTTACCAATGGGTTCCTGAAAGCATAAGGTTGTTGGATTTTATAACGCCAACAGCAAATATGCAAGTCATTATTCGAGTATCAGATAATGACGGCAACGTAAATATTACGGAGGCTGGGTTCGACTATTTTTACATTTCAAACGCAAATGTTCTGTCAACGGAAGAGTTAGCGGTTAACCGTATCCTTATCTATCCCAATCCGATGCGTGACCAGGTGATTATTGAAGGCAACGATGCTGTTGGGCAGACATATACAATTCGATCTGTAGAAGGAAGTCTTGTGGCTAGTGGAATTTGTTTGGAGTCCAAAACACAGCTTAATATTGAGAAATTCAGTTCAGGGATTTACCTTATTGAATGTAAGGGTCAAATACGGAAGGTTATAAAGGAGTAGCTGTTAACTTTAAATAATTCCTATTGAATCTGTTCTATTGGTGTTCCGTATCTTTGAAATCAAATGCAAGAAAAGTCAACCGATCAAATACATGTTTCCATCGTTGTTCCACTCTTCAATGAGTCGGAATCATTGCCAGAATTAGACGCTTGGATTCAACAAGTCGCGATAAACAACAACCTTAATTACGAGGTGGTTTACGTGGATGATGGAAGTAAAGATGGTTCTTGGAATGTCATCGAAGAATTGGCGTTAAAGAATTCAGCAGTACGTGGCATCAAATTCCAACGGAATTATGGAAAGTCTGCGGCTCTTCAAAAAGGGTTTGAAGCTGTTAATGGCAGCGTAGTCATTACAATGGATGCTGATCTTCAAGATTCGCCCGAAGAAATTCCGGAATTGTATAGAATGATCGTAGAAGATGACTTTGATGTGGTTTCTGGTTGGAAACAAAAGCGATACGATCCAATTTCTAAAACCTTACCAACAAAAATCTATAATTGGGCTGCTCGAAGATTAACAGGAATCTACTTGCATGATTTTAATTGTGGGTTGAAAGCCTATAAAAAAGAGGTCGTTAAAAGCATTGAAATATACGGCGACATGCACCGCTACATTCCGCCACTTGCAAAGTATGCCGGATTCAATAAGATAGGGGAGAAAGTTGTACAGCACCAATCAAGAAAATACGGTGTATCCAAATTTGGCCTTAACCGCTTTGTGAATGGTCCACTCGATTTATTGTCTGTCGTTTTTATGGGCAAATTCGGCAAAAAACCTATGCATTTCTTTGGTGCAATCGGCTTGTTGATGTTTGTAATTGGCTTTGGTTTTTCATTCTATATTGGTATCGATAAATTATTTTTTGACCGTTCTGCAAAATTGATTGCTGATCGAACGGAGTTTTACATTGCATTAGCTGCGATGGTGATGGGCGTGCAATTTTTTCTGGCTGGATTCCTTGCCGAATTGATAGGTCGAAACTCCTCTCAGCGAAATGTGTATTTAGTTGAAAAAACTGTTGGCACGAAATGAGTTGGGGAATTGACGACACTTGGACGTTGTTCTTGGATCGTGACGGTGTGATCAATCGGCGCATATTAAGTGGCTACGTTACGTCAATCGAAGAGTTTGAATTTCTAGATGATGTGCCGCAAACTATCGCTTCATTTTCTCAGTTGTTTCGATTTGTTTTTGTGGTAACCAATCAACAAGGCATTGGGAAAGGTTTAATGTCAGAGAGTAACCTGGTAGAAATTCACCGTTACATGGAACAAAAAGTGGAAGAAATGAACGGTCGAATCACCAGAACATATTACGCTCCAGGAATTGTTTCCCCCGACAATCAACTTCGTAAGCCGAAGCCAGGAATGGCATTGTTAGCTCAGCGTCAGCACAAAGGTGTAGATTTTCAGCGTTCCATAATGGTTGGTGATACAGATTCCGATATGATTTTCGGTAAAAATCTTGGAATGAAAACCGTTCGAATTGCAACTGAACATGAGAAAATAGGTGTAGACGCCGATTTAACGGTTGAACGATTGGTAGATTTTTTAAATTGGATGAAGCCATGTTGAAATACCTGTATGTTTTTCTGCTTTTTTTATCCTGCAACACTTGGGCTCAAAACCTTACAGATAGTAAAGGACGAAAACAAGGAGTATGGAGTAAAACGTATCCAAAATCAAAGGTTGTTCAATATAAAGGGCAATTTAAAGACGATGTGCCTGTTGGAACGTTTACGTACTACTATGAGGACGGAAAAGTTAAAGCAGTTATTAAACATGGGTTAAATGCCACGCGTTCTGAAGCCTACTTTTACCATCCGAATACCAAATTAATGACTTACGGCATCTACCGCTCCCAAAAGAAAGACTCGGTTTGGATTAATTTAAATGAAGATGGTCTTTTGACATTCACAGAAGAATACAAGAATGATCAATTGAATGGAAAACGAGCACGCTATTTTCTTCCAGAACGCGAAAATGAAAAACAACGCGTTTCTGCGGTTGAACAATATGCCAATGGAAAGTTAAACGGTGAGTACATTGAATACCTTATTACAGGTACAGCAATCCTCAAAGGGGCCTATAAAGACGGAATGAAAATAGGCATTTGGGAATCATTTCATCAAAATGGTCAAAAAATGGCTTTGGAACGTTATAAAAATGGCGTTCTTCACGGTTGGTGCATTATTTATGACCTTAAAGGGGTGCAGTCAGGGAAGTCATACTTTTTTGAAGGAAAACGGCTGGAGGGAAAGGCATTAAATGCTAAACTCAATGAGTTGAAGCAAAAAGGGATCGACCCAAATCAATAATTACCTTATTTTCGTAGTATGTTAATCAGGGTTTTGAACATAACACTAGCTGCATTAATTGCTATTTTGATTGTATCATGTAAAAAAGATACAAACCTGACTGATTTTCATGAAGACTATTTTCCATTAAATGAAGGACATTTTGTTGTCTACGATGTAGTCGAAATTAACCATGATGTGGATAATGCTGTTCAGCATGACACCATGTATTACCAATTGAAAACAGTTATCGGAGATACGGTGATAGATAATCTTGGTAGAGTTGCAAGAAAGTACTTGCGTTACACTCGTGTTTCTAGTTCTGATATGTGGGAACTTAAAGATGTCTGGACGACAATTCTCGATGGAACGTTGGCTGAATTAATGGAAGAAAATCAACGGATCATAAAACTTGTCCTTCCACCAACTTCAAATAAAAAATGGAACCCGAATAGCTTCACTGTTTTACCTGAATTGGAAGCGTATTACGTGTCAATCCATAAACCTAAAACACTTAATTCGTTGGTTTTTGATAGCACATTAACCGTCGATCAAGAAGATTTTTTCTCAATGGTTGATTACCGAAGAAAGTATGAGGTCTACGCAAAGAACGTGGGCATGGTAAAAAAGGTGTTTAAAGATTTAATTATTGCTGGATTTGACAAAACAAATGTCCAAAAAGGTAAAGAATTAGAATTGACCTGCACTGACTTTGGTGTGGAATGATTGAGGAATGAAGGAAAAGAAACTTTCAATTTTTTCGGCATTTTATCCTTTTCGTGGAGGTATCGCTCAATTTAACGCGCGATTTTACAGGTCGCTTGAGCGGATCTCAAAAGTGAATGCATTCACATTTAATCAGCAATACCCCTCTTGGCTTTTTCCCGGTCAAACGCAATTTGTGACTGATCTAGATAACGCGGATTCAATTCCTGCAGATCGTGTTGTAAGTACTTTCCGACCTTGGACTTATATTTCAGCTGCGTGGAAATTACGCAAATCGAAACCAACAGTATACATCGCCAATTATTGGATGACAATTTTTACTCCGATGTACGTGGTGTTTAATTTGTTTCTCCCTAAGAAGGTGAAACGAATAGCACTGCTCCACAACTTTATTCCTCATGAAAAACGATTTTTTGACCGTTTGCTCAATCGATGGATGGTCAAATTGTTCGATGGTTTTGTTGTAATGTCTGATAAAGTGAGGGATGATTTGCTGAGCGTTCATCCTGAAGCTCGATTTGTTCAACTTGAACATCCCTGGTATGATCATTTTGGAACACCAATGGACCAAGCAGTTGCTCGAGAAAGGTTAGGAATAAGTCTAACGAAGCATACACTTTTGTTTTTTGGAATCATCCGTGAATACAAAGGGTTAGACTTGCTAATCAACGCAATGGATGAACTTGATTCGGATTATCAACTCGTTATTGCGGGAGAGGTCTACGGTGATTTCGCTTATTTAGAGCAATTGATTTCCAAATCGAAGAATAAATCGAATATTCACTTATTCAATTCCTACATTTCAGATGAAGAGGTAAAATGGTATTTTTCTGCCGCGGATGTATGCGTTTTGCCCTATAAAAGTGCCACACAATCCGGCGTAACTGCAACATCTTTTTACTTTAACGTTCCTGTCATTGCTACAAATGTTGGTGGCTTAAGTCAATCGGTTGGTCATGAAGTCAAAGGACTTATCGCTGATTATCCAACAGTTGAATCCCTGGCAACAACAATACAACGTTACACAGCTGAAGAGTGGAAATCAAAATGTCAACAGGCAATTACCCATGCAAGGCATCGTTATTCGTGGGATTATTTTGCGAAAGAAGTCCTTGAATTTTCGGATCGAATCTAGTTGTCAAATCACCATTCTGCGAAATCTTTGTAATTACCTTCATTGATTATTGAATTTAACCAAGCGAAATTCTATATTTGCAGGCTTAATTGAATAACTAACTGTCTTACGATCATGCGTAACAAAGGATTTTTCTGGTTTTTAACCATCATTTTAACAATAGTATGCTTTTACCAGTTGTCGTTTACACTGGTGTCAAATTCTGAAGAGAAGAAAGCAGATAAATTGGCTAACGAGCAAGTTGCAGAGTTGAAAAAGAAATCAGCAACTACTGGTGATAGTGCTCTTCTTCCGAATGGTACTTATGCCAATTTTAAGTTGCCAGAAGGCGAGGCCATTGCAAAGGCTGCTTTAGTAAACCAAATCTTAAAAGAAAAAGGGGATACTAAGGTTTACCCGGTATTCGGTTCAACTTTCGCTGAGACTAAAAAACGAAGCCTTGCTTTTGGTTTGGATCTTGTCGGAGGTATGAGCGTAACCTTGGAAATTTCAACTGCTGAATTGGTAAAAAATTACGCAAGAAATCCACGCGATTTAAAGTTTAAAAAGCCTTTTGAAAGTGCACAACGCATCGTTCAGTCAGTTGGTGGTGATTTTATAACTGTCTTTATTAAAGAAAACAAGCGCATTAACAATATGCCAGTTGTACGGTTGTTTGAAGTGAGTGACCTTGAAGGTATGGATATGAAATCCACTGATAGCGATGTGGAGTCTTTCTTGCGCAAGATTGCATCTTCGTCAATGGACGGTGTAGAGCAAATCATGGCGAAACGTATCAATCAGTTTGGCGTTGCACAGCCGAATATTCAAAAGGATGCCGTCAAGAACAGACTTTATATTGAACTTCCAGGTGTACAAGATGAAAAAACTGTAGCTGAAAAGCTTCAGTCAACTGCAAATCTTCAATTCTTTGAAACATACGCTCCGAGTGAGTTGGCTGGTGCTTGGCAACAGGCTTCGGTTATTTCCCGATCAAAGGAGGTGAAAGTAGCAGATCTTCCAGCAGCTGCTGATTCAACGGATACTGCAAAAACTGAAAAACCGGCTGAGTCGTTATCGAGTCTTGGTGGAGGTCAAAAAGGATTAACGGACTATGTGAAATCATCGGGTGATTATGCCATGGGATATGTTTCTCCTGAGAATAAAACGCTAGTGGATGAGTTATTGAAGCGCGATGATGTGATGGCTGTATTCCCTGAGGACGTAAAGTTCATGTGGTCTTCTGATTTAGAGGATGTAGCGGTAAATTCGAAAGAAAAAGCATATTTCATTTACGCCATTCGCATTCCAGATAACGGAAAAGCTAAAGTTGGTGGAAAGGATATTAAATCCGCTTCAACAGGTTATGACGAGCAATCAGGAGGAATTACTGTAGACCTTTCAATGACGGTTGAAGGGGCAGATAAATGGGCTGAAATGACGTCTGACAACGTGGGACGTGTGGTTGCCATAACAATGGACAATGTTGTATATAGCGCTCCTAGAGTAATGAATGCAATTACAGGTGGCAATACACAGATATCAGGATCTTTCTCAATTGAAGAAGCAAAAGATCTTTCAGGATTACTTAACGGTGGAGCTTTACCAGCGCCATGTGTCATTGTAGATCAATCGAAAGTAGGTCCAACTATTGGTGCAGAGAATTCCCGTGCAGGTTTGGTTTCATTTGTGTTTGCATTCATAGCTGTACTTCTGTACATGTGGTTCTACTATGGTAAATCTGGATTAGTTGCAAATATTGCACTTACTGCCAATGTCATTTTCATCTTTGGAAGTTTGGCATCTTTTGGTGCTGTACTTACGCTTGCAGGTATTGCAGGTATTGTGCTTACGATTGGTACGGCCGTCGATGCGAACATCCTCATTTTTGAACGTGTTAGGGAAGAGCAAGCGAGAGGGGTTGATTTAGCAGGTTCAATTCAAATTGGATTTAAAAAAGCATTGCCTTCCATCATTGATGCGAACGTAACGCATTTATTAGTTGCTATCATTTTGAAGGTTTTTGGAACTGGTGAGATTGAGTCGTTTGCTACAACATTAATCATCGGTATTTTTACCTCAATGTTTAGTGCTATCGTAATTGGTAGATTGGTTATCAATGCGTGGTTAACGAAAGGAAAGGACATCACTTTTTCAACCAAGTTCTCAAAAGGGTTGTTCCAGAACTTCAATATTGATTGGGTTGGAAAAAGAAAGTACTATTACATTTTTTCAATAACAGTTACCGTACTTGGTTTGGTAGCTTTATTCGGACGCGGCCTTAAACAAAGTGTTGAATTTACAGGGGGACGTACATTTGAAGTAAAATTTGAAAATAAAGTAGATATCGAATACCTCAGAGGTCAGCTATCTAAAGTGTTTGTTGAAAACAAGGAGGTTGCCTCTATCGATTTAAAGACCAAGTCAAGTGAATACAAGGTTGAAATCGTAACGAACTACCTATTGAAGAAAGAAGGGTCTACAGAAGAAGTGAAGGCTCAATTGACAAAAGCACTTGATGCATCCCAACCTAAATTCGGTAAGTACCAAATTGAGGGAATGCGAAGTATTTCTGCCGCTGTATCAAGTGAGTTATGGACATCTTCAGCTATCGCATTAACCTTATCAATGATCGCTATTTTTGGTTACATTTTGCTTCGTTTCGGACAGTGGCAATATTCACTAGGTGCAATTGTTGGTTTGGCGCATGATGCGTTCTTTGTTATTTCAGTATTCTCTTTATTGCATGGGTTTTTGCCTTTTAGCCTTGACGTAAATCAGGCGTTTATTGCAGCAATATTAACTGTAATCGGTTATTCGATGAACGATACGGTAATTGTCTTTGACCGGATAAGAGAGAATTTAAGGATGAACAAAAACGCTGAAGATCATAAGCAAATCATCAACGATTCTTTGAACAAAACCATAAGTAGAACAGTCAATACATCAATGACTTTGTTCGTGGTTGTCTTGATAATGTTCATCTTCGGTGGTCCAGCTATTAAAGGATTCTTATTCGCATTATTAGTGGGTGTAGTGATTGGTACGTATTCTTCACTATGTGTAGCTACACCAATTCTAATTGATTTCTCGAAAAGATTAAAAGCTTAGTATTAAACGAATGTTTATGCTGATAAAAAGAGCCTCTAAAGGCTCTTTTTTTATATCCGTACAATTTGAGTTTCCTGATTTTTACGGAGGTACGCTGACAGAATAGTACGAGCGTCTCGATCTTCATCTATTAATTCGATGAATCGTTTCCATTTGTATTGTGGTAAACCCTGAAAATGATACGGAGCAAAGCCAAATCCAACTAATGAACCTCGTTCAACTAGAATCAAACTTTTCTCACTTTTGTGGCGGCCTTTTTCCATAATGTAAAAACTATCTCCGCTCAAGGTTAATCGCTCGACTAATTCTGTTGCTCGACGATTGTATGATTCCGATAGTTCTTCTCCAATACAAGCGCCTTTACATTGTTTGATGGAGTGATGAAAACATGCCGATTGAGAAGGGTAGAGGTCACACAGTTTTTGACATAATTCATAGTGTTCACACCATTTTTCGAGCTGACTTACCGCTTCTGCTTTCGTGCTAAAACTTGCAATAGGTTGTTGGTTCGTTGTCGCTGTTCGCGCGATGAAAAATCGAACATATCCTTTTTCGTCTGGGTAGTCGAAAAGGCCAAACGGAAATTTACTTCGTTTTAACCGTTGATTGTATATTGGCTTATGTTGTTTTATTAATTGTGATTCCCTCAATAGAGCAATCAATTCCGATCCCGTTAGCTCAAATTCTATCCGAGCAATTTCTTGGATCATTTGAGATCCTTTCTTCGTTTTTAAGTTGCGTAAATGCTGCTCTACCCGGTTTTTAATTTGTTTACTTTTTCCAATATATATGAGTTGATTGACTTCATTGTAAAATAAGTAAACACCTGTTTTTCCTGGTAAATTATCGAGGGTTTCAAGGTCTAGATTGGGATGTAGAATTTTTGGATTAACTTCTTCTTGAATAAAAGAGCTTAAATTACCCGGATCTTTTTGAACTAATAAGGTAAATAGTTCAGCAGTAGCTAAAGCATCTCCAGAAGCGCGGTGACGGCCAGCTAATACTATCCCCAATTCACGTGATAATTTCCCCAAACTGTAAGAAGCCATTCCAGGAATAATATAACGAGACGCCCGAACTGTGCAAAGATGTGGTCTTCTGAAATCGTAACCCAATGACCTGAATTCGTGTCGAATTATTCCATAATCAAATCCAACATTGTGCGCAACAAATGTGCAACCTTCTGTAAATTCAATTACTTTCTTCGCGACTTCATAAAATCGAGGTTTGCCTTGGACCATTTCATTGGTGATTCCTGTAAGCCTCACGATGAATTCTGGTATTTCCATTTGTGGATCAAGTAAGGTGACGAATTCATCAATTACCTGATTACCATCGTGTTTGTAAATTGCGATCTCAGTGATTTTTGAGGATTTAGGGCTTCCACCGGTCGTTTCAATATCGACAATTACATAGTGCATCTGATGGGTCTAAAAATAATTAAATGTTAAAGATTTTAGTTATGTTGATTATCATTTTCCTTTCCTTAATTTTGGGATGTTTGAATTTTAAAATAAAAGTGAATATGAAACATCTTTTAACACTTTTCATGGCTATACTTTCCTCGTGGAGTTTTAGTCAAAGTAATCTAACTATTTTCAATAATGACGGTCGACAGTTTTATGCTATAATGAATGGAATTAAACAAAATGCGGTCCCACAAACGAATGTGTACATCAGTAATGTGAAGAACGGGGTTTATTCGGTTAAACTCATTTTTGCCGATGGAATTACAGCAGACATAGATAAGAATGTTTATTTTGATGAGCCTTCTGATGTGGTAACGCGTGTGAAATTTAAAAAAGGGAAAGGAACGCTTCAATTAATAAGTATCCTACCAACCACTGGACCTTTACAAGAGCCGTCAACAGTAATTTATCGTTCTTCTGATGCTTCTGCATATTCAGACGCAACACAACAGACAGTTGTGTCAACACCTGTTCAACAGCAAGTTGCGCCACCAGCTCAAACAACCACAGTAACAACTACCACATCCACTTCCCAAGTGACTTCTTCAAACAATTCTGTTCCGGTAACGAATCAAACGAATGGCAATGCAGGAATGAATATGTCGGTGAATGTAACGGATCCAACAATGACAAACGGTCAAGCAGGAATGAACATGTCAGTGAATGTAACTGATCCAACGATGACAAATGGTCAAGCAGGAATGAACATGTCAGTGAATGTATCAGATCCAACCATGACGAATGGTCAAGCAGGCTTAAATATGCAAGTGAATGTAACTGATCCAACATTAACTGGAACAGGTGGGTTGAATATGAATGTAAATGTGACCGATCCTTTGTTAACTGGTAATGGTGGTGTTAATATGAATGTAGGCTCGACGAGTAACCAGTCATCGACGAGTTATCAAACGTCTAATACAACGATTACGACTACTACGACAACAACGTCAAATCAAGTTACTTCTCCGCCACCTGTGCAACAAATTCAGCAAACCCAACAAGTACCAGTACAAACGAATCAAACACCTGCAGGTTGTCGAAATATACTTGGTGATGGTGATCAATTTGTAGCTGATTTGAAAGATTTAAATTTCGACGCTGATCGTAAAGATGCCATCATTGGTGATTTGGCTTCTTTTTGTTTAACGGCAAGTCAAGCGTATAAAATTATTGAAACATTGAATTATGACTCAGATCGATTGGAGGCTTCGAAGTTTTTGTTCGAGCGTATGATCGATAAAGATAAAGGCAATGTACTTTTACCGTTATTGACGTTCGATTCCAGCAAGATGGAATACCGCGAACACATGAGGAAATTCAGGTAATAATTGAAATATAAAAATTTAGAAAAACAAAGGCTGTCTAATAAGGACAGCCTTTGTTTTTGATTATTACCAGCCCGAGTAATTGCCCGCTGGATCGAATGATCCACCCCCGATAATTGCTCCATCTTGAAAACTCGACGTTTCAAAAACGATTAGCTTTCCATCAAGC